>DAOWCM010000068.1 GCA_030639555.1 Candidatus Eiseniibacteriota bacterium
ACCTGTAAGTGACCGCGGCCACGCAGCCGACAGGGCCCGCCATCAGCGCCCCTCCGTCCCCGTGGGCTCACCCAGAAGGGAGCCGTACGCCTTGAGAAGTTCCTTGCTGGTGTGCTCCCAGGAGAGTTCCTTTTTGATGCGTTCCCTGTTCCGGCGCCCCATGTTCTCTCTGAGTTCCTCGTCATCGAGGAGTTGGATTATCCTCTCGCCGAATTCGATCTCGTCGTTCGGCGCGGCGTACAGCGCTCCGTCCTGCGCGGAAAAGCGGCTCTCCTTCAGATTGAACGAGACCATGGCCCGTCCGAAGACCATGTACTCCAGAACCTTGTTCATGGTCGACACGTCGTTGAGAGGATTGAGAGGGTCGGGACACACGCAGAGGTCGGCGGTCGACAGGTAGCTCGCCACGTCGGCGTCAGAGATCCGCCCGGTCATCTCCACGCAGTCCGAAAGACCCAGGTCGTCCCGGAGCCGTTTCACGGCCCCGAACGAGTCGCCCGAACCTATGAGCGTGAAGAAGATGTCCTTCCGCTTCACGACATCGACCACGTGGCGGATGGCGCGGAGGAGATAGTCGACTCCGTCCTGCGGCGCCATGACTCCCAGGTAGCACACCAGGAACTTCTTCCCCTTGCGAAGCGCCGGCTGCGGCTCGACCGGCGTCATAAGAGACGCCTTCGGGCCGCTCCTGACGACGAAGATGTCGTCCTTAGGAAACCGGCCGACGGTCGACGCGTGCTCCTTGTACGACACGTTCGTCGAGATGACCATGTCGGCGGCACGGTAGGTCGCCCGCTCCAGCATCCTCAGGAGACGGAAGTAGACGGAGCGGCTCCCGCCGAAGCGTGAGAGGTAGAGCTCCGGGCACAGGTCGTGCTGGTCGTACACGAACTTCGTGCGGTGGAACAGCTTGAAGAGGGAGCCGATGAGGAAGAACGTGTCGGGCGGATTGCAGGCGTGTATCGCGTCGAACCCGCCCTGTCTCCACGCCCTTATCGCCAGCTTGAGGCTCTGGAACCAGCAGTAGGGGAACTCCCAGGCGTAGGACAGCTTCGACGTGGTCGGAGGAGGCGACGGGTAGCGATAGATGCGTATTCCGTCGAGCTCCTCATAGGATTCCGCGTACTGCTTCCCCTGAGGGCATATGACGCTGACCTCGTACCCGGCCTCCTTGAGCGTCGTCGCCTCCATCCAGACGCGCCTGTCGAACGGAACAGGGAGGTTCTCTACGATGATGAGTATCCGATTCGTCTTTCCCACGTTCAGCTCCACCCCACAGAGGTTGGGTCCGCGGCGATCGCCCGCCTACCACGCGATCCCGATGTACTCCCCGCGCGCCACCGACGGGTCGTCCACAATACGCACGAGGTCGACCAGCACCTGGTCCTCGCGCATCTTCAGCGGGACGTCCCTGAACTCGGCCGCGCCGTTGGCGATCACTATGACGTCCGACCTCTCGATCAGTTCGTCGATAGTGTCGGCCTTGAGACTCTGGGCATAGGGGAGCTCGTGTTCCAGGAAACCCAGATTCGAACCGAAGAGCTCCTCCCAGTTGATGTTGCGGTCGTAGATGCAGAGTTCGTAACCCTTTCCGATGAGCGTGCTCACAACCTGCACTATCGGGCTCTCTCTGAGGTCGTCCGTCTCGGCCTTGAAGCTCATGCCGAGCACACCTACCTTTTTCCTGCCCGTGCCCCGGATGTAGTCGACCGCGCGCCTGATCTGAAGCTGGTTGGACGGGTCGGCCGCCGAGAGTACCGGACACGGCACGCCGTTCTCCTGGCTCATCCTGACGATGGCCCGCAGATCCTTCGGAAGGCAGGATCCACCGAAGGCGAAACCCGGCTTCATGTAGTACGGCGACAGGTTGAGCTGGGTGTCGAGGCAGAAGATGTCCATGACCTTGTGGCTGTCGGAGATCCCCAGGGCCTTGCTCAGATTGCCGATCTCGTTCGCGAAGCAGACCTTGAGCGCGTGGAAGCAGTTGTCGGCGTACTTGACCATCTCGGAGACCCTGATCTCGGTCCTGACCGTCGGCGCGTCTATCGTCTTGTACAGCTCGGCCAGAACGTCGCCCGCGCGGCTGCCGGGCGTGCGCTCACCGATCACGATCTTGGGAGGGTGGTAGAAGTCCTGGACCGCGGACGCCTCGCGCAGGAACTCGGGGTTGAAGCAGACTCCGAACCCGTCGCCCTCCTTCTTCCCGGACTCGCTCTCCAGAATCGGAACGAGCTCCGTCTCCACCGTGCCGGGAGGGATCGTGCTCCGGAAAACGACGACGTGGAAGTCGTCCTTCCGTCTGATGACATCGGCCAGCTGCCGGCAGACACGCTTCGTGTACTCGAGGTTCGGACGTCCCGTCTCCATCGACGGCGTCCCCACGCACACGAGCGAGATGTCCGAGCCCATCACCGCCGCCTCGTAGTCGTCGGTCACCGTCAGCCGCCCCCCGTCCACTCCCTTCTTCACCAGCTCCGGCAGCCCGGGCTCGACGATGGGACTCGTGCCGCTCCTGATGAGCTCGATCTTCCTCGCGTCGATGTCCAGCCCGACCACCTCGTGGCCGAGTTCCGTGAAGCAGGCGGCTGAAACACACCCCACATATCCGAGGCCCAAAACGCTGATTCTCATGGTCTGGGTTGTGCTCCTCTCGTTCCTCTCGCAGACAGGATGTTCGCGACGGGCTCGTGGGTGACGTCCGACCCCGCCCTCGTCCATTCGGCGATGTCGAAACCCCAGGTCTCCCTGCCGCTCTCACGGTCCGTGACGAACCCGAGGGTTCCCGAGAAACGCTCGTCCGCAAGCGCGGGCCCGGGCGCCCCAAGCAGGACTCTGTCCAGTCCCTCCGGGAAGACGATCTCGAAGATCGCTCCCCCACTCCATTCCCCCGTCAGGCAGTCGACGTCGACGGCGTTCTCCCCGTCGAACGGGACCACGGCCGTCAGAAGGGTCGCCGGCAGTTCGACGACGCCTCCGGCTACGACGGCCGGCGCCGCGTCCTTCTGCCCGAAACCGTCGGAAACCCACCCGCGCGGGGGCGCGTCGGCCCCCTCGATGATCTCGGTGGTCACACCAACGGGGAGCCAGGTCCGGAACTCCACGGCCGCCCCGCCGTCCGAGGCGAAAACCAGTCCGTCACCCGGTCCGCGAGAGAACCCCCGGGCCAGCTGAAACGTCGCGTCTATCCGGTGGCGTCCCTCTCCCTCCAGGTGGTCCACGACCAGCCAGTAACCGCGCTTCCCGAAGAGGACGGACCTCCTGTGCCGCACGCCACCGCCCGCGTAGTACCCGTCGTGAGCGCCCTCGAAATAGTCGAACCCCCGTGTGGTCGCCCACGCGATCTGCTCGGCGCGTGCTCTTCTGCCCCACATGAACGGCCCGAGTATCTCCGACTGACTCAGGCCGTCGACGCTCACCGTGTTGTGAGCGGGCGTGCTCCTGAAGTGGTCGCGCCAAAGCGCATCGCGGTGATAGCAGTAGGTTCCCGGGTCCACCAGGACCCACCGCCCGAGGTGCGACACCGACAGCGACAGGCAGTCGGCGTGACCGTGCGCCGCTATCGACAGGTAGCCGAGCGGCCCGCAGTCGATGACACCGTGGTGCTCCTCCCCTCCGGGCACGAAGTAGCCGCCCTCAGCGAAGAAGCAGGACGCCGCTGCCGCTTCATCGACAGGCTCACGCCCGTAGGTGCGCCGACCGACCAACTCGCCGACCGCGTCCGGACCGAACAGCCAGAGCGCAGGCGCAAGGTCGGGCTTCGCGGATCCGCGGCGCGGCATCTCGCCCGCTACCAGCGCCCCCGCAGCGACGGCCTGCGCCGCCTGACGACCCGCACTGTCGGAGAGCGCAAGGGCCCTGCCCCCGTCGCCATCGCCGACACAGGGCGGGACGCCACCCATTCCTGAGACGTCGCCCAGGAATCGGGACATCCTGCCTATGGTCTCAATGCACTCAGGAGCAAGTGACGTGCCCATGGACGCGGTCGCGGCCACACCGAGCAGGCCGAATTCCAGAACGAACGACTGGTACTGGAACGCCTGCTCACGTGTCACGCCATCCGCGGTCACCTGTGCGATCAGTTCCCTCTCCAGCACGCGCAGGCCCACTCGCGACAGCTTCTCCGCGCGGCGGAGAAACGGGAATTTGGCCCCAGTAACAAGGAGCCCCGCCGCCTCTCCGATCAGGTGATTGTTCCGAGAAGAGGCGTAAACTGATAGATTATCAGACAGATGGCCCGCCTGCAACGAAACGCTTGCCGCGACAGAAGCAGCGTCGCCTTCCAGCGCCCCATCGGCCCCGATGAGGTCGAGCGCCATAGCCCACGACATCAGACGAATCGCAACTTCCAGCGGACTCGACCAGTTGATACCGAATAGTGGTGGGTTGACGTCGATCCACGAGACGATGTCCCGCCACACACGCTCCGCAAAACGTGCCTCACCGGACAGCACGTAGCCCCTGGCCAGAGTAACGAGGTGATGGTGACGATTGACCTCCCAGACGTATCGCGGGTCCCCAAGCCCCCCCGCGTCGCGGAAATCCAGGTCCGCCCAGAATTCCAGCGGCCACCTGCCGCCCGAGACAGGATCTCTCAACCAGTCGGGAGTCTCGCCGATGTCGATCGTGGTCCATCCGAAGGCCGCGATGCCTCCCTCGAGCACCGACTCGGCCGCCTTGACGGTCGACTCCCGCTCTAAGCCCAGTTCGCCGAGCGCCGACGACAGCGCCGGGACGTCCCGCGCGCCGGCGAGCAGCCTGCCGCGACCGCCGGCCAACTCACGCTCGACCCACGCGCAGGCGGCAGCCTCCGGGACCGGACTGGCCAGCACGGACTCCGCGGAAAGCATCTCGCTTTGAGCGGTGGGCGTGTGGGAACGCTGCGCCCTGTGGGCGATGCCCCTCATGACGCGAAGCCCCACCTCGACGGGGCTCATCGCGAGCAGCCTGCGCACCTTCCACATCGGCTCCCCGGGGTTACCCATGCTTGCCCCCGTCCGTGAGCAGTTCCTCCATCGTCGCCTCCAGCGCGTCGACGGCACGGTCCCATCCATAGTGCGTCTCGACGTAGGTCCTGCATTGCGCCCTCAAGAGCCCGACCGCATCGCTGTCCGAGAACCACTCCAGCATCGCCGTGATCCCCCGCCGTATCGCGTGCGGCTCCGTTCCGGCCAGCAGAAGCTGGGGGGCGAGCCTCCCCAGGATCTCCGGGGTAGCACCGATCGGCGTGCCGACGGCCGGCGTGCCGCACGCGAGCGCCTCCAGCGTCACCATCCCGAACCCCTCGAACGCCAGCGATGGGAGCACGAAGAGATCGGCCGCCTGGTAGTACCTGACCAGATCGCTGTCCTCGACGAATCCCACGAACGCCACGTTGTCGGCAAGCCCCTCTGCGGCCACGACCCGCCTGAGTTCTTCCTCCATCCTCCCGCGCCCCGCAATGACGAGTAGGACCCCAGGGAACGAGGACCTCACGCCTGCCAGCGCCCTCAGCAGGTTCTCGACACCCATCCGCGGCACGAGACGCCGCGCCGTGAAGAGAACGGGACGCTCCCTCGGCAGACCGAGAGACCGCCTGACTCCCGCGCGGTCCGGAGCGGGATGAAACCTCTCGAGATCGACGCCGCCCGGGATTCTGATGACCTTCTCCCTGGCGAACGGGTAGTAGATGGCCAGCTGCTCCCTGGAAAAATCGCTCAGGACGACGATGCGGTCGGCGCGTTTGAGGCAGCACGTTTCGGCGCGCCTGGCGAGCCGTCCGAACAGAAGCGACTCCAGTGGCTTACCAATCGACCGCTCGGCGCCCTCCAGCTTCAGCTCTTGCCAGAATGAGGCGTGGAACGTCATGAGCTCGGGCACGGTCTTCGCTCTCGGAAGCCTGACGTACGCGTAGCACGGGAAGGAGTGGTGCGGCATCACGATGTCGAACTCGTGCTCATCCAGCAGTCGTGACATCACGCGACCGGAGCGGTAGAGGGCGTCGCGCGTCCGTCCACCGAAGTGCCGGCGGCTGTCCGCGCGCCCATACCGGTGCACCGTGAAGCCGAAGAGATCCTCCACATCCGGAGTGCCGGGCTGCGTTCTCTGGCCGACCATGTGGACCTCATGTCCTCGCGCCGCGAGCCGGCGCATGGTCTCGTACGCCACGCGCTCCACGCCGCCGAAGCTGTCCGGGTAGAAGAACTGGTTGATGCAAAGGATCTTCACGCTGCGCTCCATCCCTACGTCCGGCCCTTCTCTGAAAGCAGCTCCTCATAGACGTCGAACACCGCGGCCGCGCATGCCTCGAGGCTGAACTCCGCCTCCACCTTCCGCCTGCCCTCGAGACCCATGGCGCCCGCGCGCTCCCGGTCACACAGCACATCGACCATGGCATCGGCGAGACCCTCGACGTCCCGCGGACTCACCAGAATGCCGGTCCTCCCGTCATCGACGGCCTCGCTTATCCCGCCGACGTCCGTGGCTATGACCGGACGCCGCGACGACATCGCCTCGAGGATGACGAGCGGCAGACACTCGTCCTCCGATGGGAGCAGCAGCACGTCCGAGGCGGCCAGAAGCCGTGGTATGTCGCGGCGGAAACCGACGAAGAGCACGCGGTCGGAAACCCCCAGCTCCGCGGCCTCCACCCGGAGCTCGCCCTCCAGCTCACCGTCCCCGGCGAAGATCATTCTGAGGTCGGGCACGCGCGCGGCTGCCAGCTTCACCGCTCTCATTGCATAGTTGTGGCCCTTGCGCGGCGCGAACCGTCCTATGAGGATCGCCACTCTGTCGTCGGGCGAAAGCCCGAGCTCGGCACGGACGGCGACAGCGTCGACCTCAGCATCGAATCTTTCGACGTCCATGCCGTTCCGTATCGCGACGATTCTTTCGGGCGGCACGCGGTAGTTCGAGATCAGCGTTTCGCGGCTCAGCTCGGAGACCGCGATCGTTCTGTCCAGCAGCATGTTGGTGCGCCGGACGAGGAACGTGATGATCTGCCGCCCCATCGGGAAGTGCGAGTCAGGCGACAGAGCCAGATGCTCCGTCGCCACCACTACTTTCGCCCCGCTCAGCCGCGCCGCCACGACCGCGGGCAGACAGTTCCGCGGGTGGGTCTTGTTGATGTGGATCAGCTCGAAGCCCCTGAGGAGCCTGCGGGCGATGAAGTACCCAAGAGGATTGAACTCCTTGGTAGGGCGATACCGCTCTACCGGGTAGCCAAGGCGCTCGAGTTCCTCGACCCACGCGTCCACATCCCGCCTGTCGGCGCAGAACACGCGGGGTCGGACCCCGGCCGCACGGACGCTGGTCAGGAGCTGCATCAGGTAGACCTCTGCGCCTCCCCACGCCCTGGCGTCCGTGAAGAACGCTATCGTATCCGGCAGATGACGCAATGACATACTCCCGTCAGGATCCAATCCAGGGGCTGCGCCTCGAGCTTGCTCCGTGTTCCAAGCTCGCAAGCTCCTCGAACTGCCCCTCCCTGATCATGCGATCGAGCGAGACCACGATGGCCGCCAGGGCGTAGAAACCGAACCCGAGGATCCGGTGGTGGAAGACCTGCACGGCCATGGTCTGCGCGACCAGGCCCACGAGCGCACCGCACGAGCCGAGCGCGACGAAACCGTACCCCGGCACGCGTCCCATTGCCCTCAGGTTCCGGACGGACATCGCCAGCAGGCGGATCACCAGGATCGTGAAGAAGAACGCGGCGGGGATCCCTGCCTCCGCGGCGTAGGCGAGATAGACGTTGTGCGAGTGCGACGGCACCCAGCCCATCGGTGTCGCCGGGGCGTGTACCGCGAACGCGCCCAGACCCACTCCCAACAGAGGATGAGCTTTGATGACCTGGATCGCCGAGGCGTAGATGTACGGGCGCGCTGAGAATGTCGAGGTCTCGAGCTGCTGGATACGGTTGACCACCACCTCGACCAGGTTCATGTCGGTGGTGAACAGGACCATCGTCTGTGCGGCGATGACGAAGAGAGCGCCGAACAGGAAGATCCGCTTCAGCGACTTCCTGTCGGCCAGGCCCACGAGGCCGACGCCCAGCATGGAGCCGACCCAGGCGCTTCGCGAGTAAGTGAAGAGAATCCCGAGGAAGCCGTTGATGACGGCGACCTCCGCCACGAGCCGACGGATACCGTGCTTAAGGTGACTGACGCCGAAGAACCAGATGGGCATCGTCATCAGAAGCAGCGCGGCGAACATGTTCGGATGCCCCAGCCCCAGCCAGCCGCCCTCCATTCTGCCCCCGGCGCCCTCTTCCAGGTTCTGCCCCATCGTGCCCGCGGTAATTGCGACGGCGCCTCCCGTGAGACGCGTGGTCATTCCGAAGAGGGAGGCCATCAGCCCCGCGGCGGCGAAGTATATCGCGAACTGCCTGAGGTCCTTGGGCTTCCGGAGCAGCGTGACCAGCATGTAGAACCAGATGAGGTAGAGTACCTGCTCCTTCAGGAAGAGCGCGGTCCTCATGGTAACGCGGGGAGCCGCGTTCAGGTTGAACGACCACAGGCACGACAGCACCACCAGGAAACTGAACGCGAAGATGTTCCCGTCGAGCCGCGTTCGTCGGGCCATCGGGCCGAGCGAGGCGAACTGCGCGTCGGCCACGTACCTGAGCACGTACGCGAACATGACGCCTATCAGAGCGAAGTTGAACCCGCTGATGTGGAACACCCTGGGGTCACCCACCGTGATGCCGGGTCGCGCAAAGGGCAGGATGATGGCCAGGGCGAGAAGCCCCCACTCGATCCGCAAGGATGTGACCGCGAGGACCGCCGTGGCCATGGTGAACACCAGGAGATGCAGAGGAGAGGGGATTCGCACCCTGGTGAGGAGGAGCAGCCCCATGAAGCCATAGAGGGCCAGCGCCAGGACCCAGACGGGCCACTGCCTCCGCATCTGGTCCTCACGCCTGTCCCAGGTCTCCCTGAAGCCTCGTCTCAGACCGCCCACCGCGACCCTCCTGCCCAGACATCATCCGTGCCGCGCACACACACGCGCGCCCCGCGCACGACGTCAGGAGCGCCGGCCTCGCGGCGACGTCCGGCCCCTCTACAACCGGTCGTAGATGAACCTGGGGATGTAGAACCTTCTCCCGTTCAGAATCGAGCCGAGAACTCTGGCGCCGGCATCGTCCAAGAGAGCGAGAACTCGCTGTGCCTGAGCCTGCTTCGTCGCGCCCGACCGGACGACCAGCACGACTCCGTCGACCTTCCGCGAGAGCTGAACGCCTTCGGCAAACGGGACAAGCGGTGCGGAGTCGATCACTATGAGATCGAACCTGTCGCGGAACTCGCTCAACATCCCGTCGATGCGTGGGTCGGTCAGTATCCGCGGCGGTGCCACGGCCGGCCGGCCGGCTGGGAGAAGTGTGAGGTTGGGAACGCGGGAATCTCGCAGACAGTCCGCCAGCGCCGCGTCCGCCAGCACGTGGTCGGATATGCCCGGCGTCCTCTGGATCCCAAAAGCGTCGTGAAGCGCGGGCTTCCTCAAATTCGCGTCGATAAGGAGCGTCTTGACCTCGCCGTTCAGAGCAAGGGTCGACGCGAACTC
>DAOWCM010000363.1 GCA_030639555.1 Candidatus Eiseniibacteriota bacterium
CGAAAGGCGCCGCGGAGAGGATCGGCAAGAACTCCATTCACTTCGCATCGCAGGCCAAGGGCATGGAGTTCAGCGGATACGACACTCGCTGGTATCCGGCTCAGCTCCTCTCCTACTGCACCTGCGACATCGGCGCGCACCACAGCAAGAGCTGGGCGATCACTGCGGACATCGAGCTCGGCCGCGACACCATCGAGAACAAGGCGCCTGTCGTCATCTACCTGCAGCACCTGCGCCCGCTGTTCGACACGTGGAGCTGCTGCCGGCTGTTCTGGGGTGAGATCGACGTCTCGCCGGAGGAGCACGTCGATGCCATCAACTTCCTCACGGGCTGGGGCACCACTCTCGACGAGTGCTTCAAGATGTCCGAGAAGATATGGAACCAGAACCGCTGCCACTACATCGAGCGAAACGGCGGCCCGGGACGCAAGTTCGACATCGCCCCGGGACGCCACCTGACGGAGCCCATTCCGGACGGCCCGGCGGAGGGCAAGCTCGTGGGACCTGCGAACTTCGAGAAGATGCTGGATGATTACTACGCGAACCGAGGATGGGACGTCGAAGGCAACCCCACGCGAGAGATTCTGGAGTTGTTGGGGCTAGGCCACGCGGCGGACAACCTCGAGAAGGCAGGCTTCCTGGGCAAGCCGATCGAGGGCGGGGTACCTGCGGTACGCGGTCGTAAGCTCAAACCGATGGCGATGTAGCCGGCGGGCCACACGGAAGGACACAACGTGATCATCTTCCTCCGCTCGGGCGGCAAGCTCCGCGACAGGCTCAAGCCCGATGTTGACCAGTACACCAGGCGTGTTGAGGTCGAGGGCGACCAGCCGCTCAGGGATATCCTGAACGAGGTCGGCGTCCCCGACAGCCTTGTGGCGTTCGCATTCATCAACGGGAAGCTTGAGAGGCTGGACTACCGCCCTGTCGACGGGGACGTCATCACGCTGCAGCCTCCGGTATCCGGCGGCTGAGCCGGCGCCTGACCGACACTCGCAAGGCGGGCCGCATGGCCCGTCGCTGGGGATCACATGCCACTCTCCACCGACCAGTGCGAACGCTACTCCCGTCAGATCGAGCTTCGGGGATGGGGCACTGAGGGCCAGGAGCGCCTTCTCGGATCGAGCGTGTTCGTGGCCGGCGTCGGAGGCCTGGGCTGCGCCGCGGCTACGTATCTCGCGGTCGCGGGCGTGGGTGAGATCGTGGTCTGCGACGGCGATGTGGTCGAGCGCTCGAACCTCAACCGCCAGTTCCTCTACACGAGAGACGACCTGACCAAACCTAAGGCGCCTATCGCCGCCGCTCGACTGAGGCGCCTCAACCCGGATGTCGCTGTCACGCCCGTCATCGCCGAGATCAACAGGTCGACCGCTCAGGGGTTGATAGAGGGCGCCGATCTCGTCCTCGACTGTCTGGACAACCCGGAGACCCGAATCGCGCTGAACCGCGCCGCAATCGCCGCGTCCGTGCCCATGGTCTACGCCGCGGTGGCGGAGTACACGGGCTACCTCTCCTTCCTGAACCCTCCGGCCACGCCGTGCCTGGAGTGCTTCGTCGACGGCACGCGCCCGGCGGTTCATCCTCCCGTGCCCGGCTGCACCGCGGGAACACTGGGCACGCTCGAGGCGATGGAGGCTCTCAAGTTCCTGACCGGCACGGGCCGGACCCTGGCGGGGAGGCTGCTGGTCATGGAGGGCGCCGTGCCCAGCTTCGATGTGATCGATATCGCGAGAGACCCCCAGTGCCCGGCGTGCGGGCACCTCGGCTAGTTCCCTGTCAGAGTCGGATCCGAAGCTCCCCTGTGAGGGCCTCACAGGCCAAGAACCGCCCTAGACGTGGCAAAAAAGTATTGATTCCGCACGCCAGGGATGTATAATTATATAACTCGGGCAGAAGCTCGCCTTCTGCCCATCTTGACATCATCCGAACAGGAGAGCGGGGCGCAACTTGGCCCCGTGCCCGAGACTGGACGGTTCGCGCCGGACGCCCCGGTACGGCCGTGCATTGGAACGTCGCGCAGGTGCGGCGAATCCCTTCTTCCGAGCAAGAGCGAATGTCCCACGAGGAGGCCCCGACAAGCCGGGGCACGGAACGAAAGGTGGATGCACAAGTGGCAGAGAAGCACGACGTAGAGGCGCTGCTTGAGATGGCACACAAGCCCAACGAAGACGCTCTGAGGCTGCATCCGTTCTATAAGGGGAAGATAGCGGTCACGCCGAAGTGCCGCATCCGTGACTTCGACGATTTCGCGATCTGGTACACCCCCGGCGTAGCGGCCGTGTGCAAGGACATCGCTGCCAACCCCGAGAAGGTCTTCGAGCACACCAACAAGGGCAACATGGTCGCGGTGGTGACGGACGGTACGCGGGTTCTGGGTCTCGGCGACATCGGCCCCGAGGCCGGCCTGCCCGTCATGGAAGGCAAGGCCATCCTGTTCAAGTACCTGGGCGGAGTCGACGCTTTCCCCATCTGCCTGGACACGAAGGACCCCGACGAGATCATCCAGGCCGTCAAGTGGCTCCAGCCGTCGTTCGGAGGCATCAACCTCGAGGACCTCGCGAAGCCCAAGTGCTTCCGCATTCTCGACACGCTCCGTGAGGAGATGGCGATCCCGGTCTGGCAC
>DAOWCM010000447.1 GCA_030639555.1 Candidatus Eiseniibacteriota bacterium
AGCTTGTGCGGCTGCTCGTTCAGGCGGTCCATGATGTAGTCGTAGAGCGTCCCGCCTATGCCCCTTTTCTGATACTCCGGCAGCACGCGGATCTGTATATCGTACTTCCCGGGCGCGTAGCTCCAGAACGGCTCCGAGTAGATGGCTGTGACCACTATCTCACCGTCGAGCTCGGCCATTAACCTTTGGAAGAGGTACTTCTCGTCCCGGATGCTGTTTGCATGCCTCGTCCCCTCAACCGAGCTCGGCTCATCTGGCCAGATCGCGGTCCAGATCGCCACGGCGGCCTCGTAGTCGCGGTCGCTGTCGTCGAACGGTCTTATCGTCAGTCCCTCGGGGCTCTTCACGGTGCTCATCGATCCTCCCGGGCGGGTACGCCTGCCGGATTGCTCTTCGCGAGTTCGTTCCTGTACGCCAGCCACGACGGAATCGGCTTGAAGCCTAAGCGGACGTTGAGGAGGTACATGGGGTTCTTCTCCTCGTTGTCCGTGCGGATGGATTCGAAGCCCATCTCTTTCGCGCCCATGATCGCGCGGACCTTGAGCGCGGTGGCTATGCCCCTGCGTCTGTGCGTTCGCGCGACTCCGGTGAGCCCTGTCTGCAGGCGCTTCGGTTCCGCCAGGATCCGCCAGAGCTGCGACATTCCGACGTACCTGCCGTCGTCGACGGCGATGAACCAGGACTCCGGCATGCCGTCCGGCCCCGTGACCTCGCTCATGTACTGCTCGAACGGCATCTTGGTGAGGGGGTCCGGGAACGGCACGTCCTGAAGGTACTCCCAGCCGGCCTCGTACACCTTCCTGAGCGCTCCTTCATCCTCGGCCATCAGCTCTCCGAACGGCCGGACATCGACTTCTGACTCATCCACCCTTCGAAGCGCTTCTTCGAAGGGCGCCGAGTCGAACGACCGGACATCGAGCTTCGAGAACTGGTTGCGCTGCGCCACGCGGAACCCGCGCTTCTCGGCGAAGCGCATGCTGTCGGGGTCGTCCTCCCGCGCGTACGCCGTCAGGACCGTCGGCTTGGGGTCGCGCCCCGCGAGCACGCTCCAGATGTGGTCGTAGACCGCGGTGCCCCACCCAAGCCGCCGGTACTCCGGGATGACCTCGACACCGATCATGTACTTGCCCGGGTAGTGGCTCCACTCGGCCTCCCCGTAGTAGGCGGCAGCGACGGGCGTGCCGTCCAGCTCTCCGATGAGACGCTGGAACAGATACTGCTTCTGGCGGGTCTCGTCGTAATGCCGCCTGGTCTCGACGGCGACCGGCTCGTCGGGGAAGGCCGCGTTCCAGACGTCCACAATGGCCTGGTAGTCCTCGTCGGAACCGCCAAACGGCCTGATAGCAAACCCCTGGCGCATCCTAGACCTCCTTCAGCCACTGCCGCGAGACCCTGTAGTCGGTGAAGCCCGCCGACGCGTAGCACTTGTGGGCGGCCTCGGACTCCGAGCCGACGAACCCCATCGTGGCTCCCATCTCCCTGGCTCGCCTGAGTCCCTCATGTATGCACGCCACAGCCAGGCCCTTCCTCTGGTGGGCCGGCGACGTCGCGACGGGCTCGCACGCGGCCGTCAGGGTGATGTCATCAAACCAGACGGTCGCGAACGACGCAACCGCCCCATCGGGCGCCACCGCGACGATGTCCAGATCGCGGCGGTAGAGCGGCGCCCTCTGGATGTTGCGATACCAGGTGACATCCGCCCTGTTGTCGTGGGCACAGCCCGGGTCGTCCGGGTGAAACGCCAGCCCGGACGCGTAGCACCGCTCCAGGAGTTCGGCGCCGTCGCCCAT
>DAOWCM010000150.1 GCA_030639555.1 Candidatus Eiseniibacteriota bacterium
CCCCCCTTTCTTCGGCCGCTGCGGCAGTGGCTTGAGTCGGTTGTGACCACCTATGTACCGGTTCAGGAGGGCGCGCCGGTCCTCCACCTGCTTGACGTCCAGCCCGATGGATGAGATCGCGCTCATCATGTCGACCAAGGGATTCGCGTCCCTACGGATGGGGCCGAAGCATCCGCGGCACGGCATGTATCCCTTGATGCAGCGTGGGACCGTCACACCATCCCCGTTCCCCTCCTTGTGGCCGCAGCCGGCAAGCGTGACGGGCCCGAGGCAGAGATACCCCTGCTCCATGAAGCAGCGCGTGTGATCCCAGGGCGCTCCCTGCTTGAATTCCATGGATTCGAGGGTGCGCTTGATGTCGCCACCTGCGGCCTTCTTCTCGCGCTTGAGCGGGCACTCGTCACAGACACTCCGCTCGGGTAGCTCGAACGGCTTGTCCTCGAGCAGCGCCGTGAGGGCCTGGACGATGATGTCCGGATTTGTCGGACACCCCGGAATCCGGATGTCTACGTCCACCACCTCATCCAGCGCGTACACCCTGTCGAGCAGAGGCGGGATGTTGTCGACGGGCGTGTCGCCAGATTCCGTGGTCTTCGATTCCCTGTAGACCTTGTCGTACAGGGCCTCGAGTGGGAACATGTTGGCCAGTGCCGGAATCCCCCCATAGCACGCACATGAGCCCAGGGCAATGAGGGTCTTGCACTTCTTCCTCATCTCCTCGGCGACGTGTCGTTCCTTCTCGTTCCTCACGCCCCCTGAGATGATCCCCACATCCGCCTCGGGGATCTCGAGCTCCTGTTTCTCCCCTGTTTGTCCGAAGTACTTATGGTCCATTAGCACCGGTATGTGGACGAACTCGAGCTGGGACAGCAAGTCCAGCAGCGGTTCGCCTATGTCGAGGATCGTGACCTCGCATCCTCCACAGATGTTTAGCCACTCCTCTGCTACCTTGGCTGCCATGTCGTCGCTCCTTTCACTGCATCGTCGCCAATCACTTGGCGTTATCGGTCGCTCCTGCAAGCAGGCGTGCAACTGTATCAAGAAGAGCGTCTGGGTCGATAGGCTTCTCCGCGTACGTGTCAACGGGTAGGAAATGCGGATGCACGGGCTCACCGGGAAAGTCGAACCCGGTCTGTTCACGCATCGAGGTCAGCATGAGAATCGGCGTGTTCCTGAAGCGCTGGTCCTTTCTCAGCTGCCGTGCGACAATGAACCCTTCAGCCCCCTTTCCCATCATGATGTCCAGGATGATCAGATCCGGAATCTCTTCCTCGAGCCTAGCGAGGCCCTCGCTTGGGCTGTAGGCGAACCTGATCCTGTACTGCTTCGTTTCGAGAATCGTCTTGGTGATCTCGACGAAGTCCGGGTCGTCGTCGATGATCAGAATGCTCGGTGCAGTCATGTCGTCGTCCTGGGTAGCGTCAGTGTCACGGTAGTGCCAGTTCCCAGAGTACTCTGCAGGTCGATCGTGCCGCCGTACTTGTCTGCGACTTTCTTGACGATAGAGAGTCCCAGACCGGTGCCTTCGTACAGGTGCTGGGTCACGTTGTCACCCCGGTAGAACTCCCTGAGGCAATGGGGGATGTCGTGCTCCGGAATGCCGATGCCCGTGTCTGTTACGGTGAGCACGGCTACTGGGCCCTCACTCCGAAGGGTTACGTCAATGGTCCCTTCCCGCGTGTAGTGCACCGCGTTGCTGAGCAAGTTGGATGCGGCGTATTCGAGATCCCTGGTCGTGGCGCGGATGTGTACTGTATCGGGCGGGCCGTTGAGCGTCAGGCGGACGCCCCTCTTTTGCGCAAGGTGCGAGAACTGACCGACGCAGCGGGCAATGAGCTCGCCCAGGTCGACGGATTCCGGGGGCCTCTGGGGCCGTTCGTCCGACACCGCTGCCATGTCGAGAAGGTCGTTCACGGTCGCCAGCAGAAGACCGCACTTCTTGTCCACGCGCTCCAGCAGGTCTTGCTGCTTCGGTGTGAGCTCGCCCACGATCCGCCTGGTGATCAAACGGAGGAAGCTCTGCATTGCTGATACGGGGGCCCGTAACTGGTGGACGACGGTGCGGATGAACTCAGCGCGCCGCCGGTCCGCCGCCCGCAAGCCCTCGTTAGCCGCCTCGAGCTCCTTCGTGGCGGTCTTCACCTGATTCTCGAGCTGCCTGTTCCAACGGGTGTGTTCGTCCGCCGCCTTCTTCAGCTTGGCGTTCATCGCGTTGAATGCGGCGCACAGTCGGCCGAGCTCGTCGTCGGCGGCAACGGCGACTTCGACACCCAGGTCGCCTTCGGCGACCCGCTGTGTTCCGACGAGCAGCCGGTGCACAGGTTGGCGCACGAAGCGCTGGAGCACGAAGGCGACGGCGACCCAAGCGGTGAGGATCGCGAGTACCCCGGATGCAATGGCAGCCTGGCGGACCCGATGGATGCTTGCATCGACGCCCTGCAATGAGAAAACCGCGTCCAACACGCCGAGGACTTCGAGCGAGCTGTCGTGGCAGGTGTAACATGCCGGGGCATTGTAGATGGGCGTGATGATTGCGAGACGGCGCGCTCCGTCGGCGTTGCGGAAGATACGCCCTCGTTCGAGTGGCGGTGGAAGCACGTGGGGGGGACCCTCGGCGTGGCACTTGATGCACATCTCGTGCGTCATGTCGACGCTGTCCTTGATCTCAGAGCGTTGGGTCGAGAGGACGATAATGCCGTCCTTGTCGAACAGGCGGATCTTCTCGAGCTCCTCCTCCTGCGTGTACGCGTCGAAGATGTCGAGGATCGCGGTCCTCTCTTGCGCCAGCATCTCAGGGCGAATACTGCGTGCGGCCATGTCGCTCATGCGCCCCGTGTGCAGGATGGCGTGCCGCAAGAGCTGTGACTCGTGTGTCCTGGCGGTGAAGACGAGCAGGAGCGCGATGCAGGCCGACAGGATGCCGCCGACAATGACCATGACCTTGAAGAGCAGTGAGTGCCACACGTGTCAAGACCCCTCGGCACAAGGAGACCCAAGTTCGCTCATCAACCCTCGTCCACGACAACCTCAGTGACGACCCGGCGCGTATAGAGGAGAACTTGCTCCGCCTCGCGCCAGAGGCGCGCCTCGAAGCGATTCTCGGTGTACTCCCTCTCAACCTCCCTGGCCGCCTCCTCGGTAGCGTACTCCTGGCCGTCCCAGAGGTACTTCTTCCCGTCGAAGAACCGCGCTGTTTCTGCCATGGCTCCGGGTCCCGCGTTTGAGTAACCCTCCTTGAGATGCCGCAGCCTCAGACCTTGTATGGGCTCGGGCCCAGGGTGCGGACCTCTTCGCTCATTTCCCGCACCACCTCGGCGAACCGTGGGGCCTCTGACGCCGACACCCACTCCAATCGGAAGCGTTCAGGTTCGACGCCAAAATCCTCGAGCATCAACTCGATGGCCTCCTTGCGGTTCTCTGCCCGCAGGTTGCCCTCTAAGTAGTGGCAATCACCGTGATGACAGCCGCAAATGAGAACGCCGTCCGCGCCCTTCGTAAGGGCGTCGATCACGAGGCTCGGATGCACCATGCCGGAACACATGACACGGATGACTCGTATGGTCGAGGGATATTGGAGTCGGGAGACACCAGCGAGGTCCGCTCCAGCGTAGGAACACCAGTTGCAGCAGAACGCGATGATGAGCGGCTCGAAGTCGTCGTGTGTCACGTCAGTCACGGTCCTCTATCACGCTTCCTGCAACGCGGCATCGACCATGGCGCCCAACTGATCGAGCCGGAAGTTGCGGATGAAGATGCCCTTCTTGGGACAGGTGGCCTGGCAGACGCCACACCCCTTGCACAAGGCGCCATCCCGTTCGACTGCCTTCTTGATGCTGCCCTTGTACATGTATTCGATCAGCGTGAGCGCGTTGTACGGGCAGGGATCGATGCAGTACGCGCACCCGTCGCAGTTCGCATCCACGATCTCCGAGATCGTGGCCTCAGGCTCGATCTTCTCCTTGGAGAGGATCGTGGCCGCCCGGGCAGCAGCAGCCTGGGCCTGGGCGATGCTTTCCTCAACGGTCTTAGGAGAGTGCGCCAGGCCGCACATGAAGATCCCATCGGTCGCAAAGTCGACCGGCCGGAGCTTCATGTGTGCCTCGAGGAAGAAGCGGTCCTGGTTGAGGGGGACTTTGAACAGCTTGCCCACTTCTTCCGTGTCGCCGCGAGGCACAATGGCGGGTGCCAGTACCAAGAGCTCGCAGTTTATGCGCAGTGGAATGTTGAGAATTGGGTCGACGGTCGATACCTGGAGGGCGCCGTCGGTGGCCGATACTTCAGGCTTGCGGTGCTCATCATACCGGATGAAGTGCACCCCCATCTCCCGCGCCTGCGTGTAGTACTTTTCGAGCAGGCCGTATGTCCGGATATCGCGGTACAGGACGTGAACGGCGATGTCCGAGCGGATCCTCTTGAGGAGGATGGCGTTCTTCACCGCCTGTGAGCAACAGATACGGCTGCAGTACGGCCGTGTCTCCTCTCGCGAGCCCACGCATTGGATCATCACCACTGACTTGAGATCGCGAAGCGGAGCGCCATTGTCGGCGATCAGTTCCTCCAGCTGACGCTGCGTAAGCACACGTGGGTTGGTGCTATAGAGGTACTCGGTCGGCTGGTACTCGGTCGCTCCCGTTGCCACGATGGCAACGCCGTGTGCCACCTCCTGCTCGGTGCCGTTCTGCCGAATGGTGGAGGTGAGATTGCCCACCGATCCCTGGACCACGGATAGCGTGCTCTCGAGATGGAGGTCGATGAGGGGGTGGGACGTGATCCTCTCAATGGTTTCGGTCAGTGTCTTTTGAGGGTTGTCGCCGTTGAAGAGGCTGTGTATGTGCCTGAAGTTCCCGCCCAGCTCCCGCTCCTTCTCCACGAGATGCACTCGGAATCCCTGGTCGGCCAGGCCAAGGGCGGCCGTCATGCCAGCCATGCCGCCACCCACCACGAGCGCCCGGTTGTTCACCTTCAAGCTCCCCTTCGAGAGCGGCTCCAGCAGTCTGACCTTGGCCACCGCCATGCGCACCAGGTCCTTGGACTTCTGCGTGGCCTTGTCCGGCTCGTTCATGTGCACCCAGGTGCACTGGTCGCGGATGTTGGCCATCTCGAACAGGTACTCGTTCAGGCCGGCCTCTCGACACGTGTTGCGAAACAGGGGTTCGTGTGTCCTCGGGCTGCAGGATGCCACTAGCACGCGATTGAGGTCGTGCTCCGCGATCATCTGCTTGATCCGTTGCTGCGTGTCAGTTGAGCACGTGTAGAGATTGTCCTCCGCGTAGACCACGTTCGGCAGGGTCCTCGCGTACTCCACCACGGACGGGACGTCGGCCACGCCACCGATGTTCTTGCCGCAGTGGCAGACGAACACGCCAATGCGGGGTTCCTGTCCCGCTACGTCCTTTTCGGGCGGATACTCCTTCTCCTGGATGAGGGATCCCCGTTCGTCTGAGAGCAACGCCATCGCCTTGGAGGCACTCGCGGAGGCCTCCATCACGGTCTCGGGAATGTCCTTGGGCCCGGCGAAGGGGCCGCAGACGAAGACTCCCGGCCGCGAGGTCTCGACGGGCGCCAGATCCAGGGTTGCTGCAAAGCCGTGCGGGTCCAGCTCGATCCCGAACGTGTCGGCGAG
>DAOWCM010000085.1 GCA_030639555.1 Candidatus Eiseniibacteriota bacterium
CGATGTCGTCGGCGTTGCGCTCGACCTCGAGAACCGCGAGGAAGTGATGGACGCCTACGACGCCATCATGAGCAACTGCCGCGCCCGAGTCCCACACGCGCGCATAAAGGGCATCCAGATCTCGGAGATGGCGCCGTCCGGTGTGGAACTCATCGTCGGCGCGCGGAAGGACCCAGCGTTCGGCCCGACCATCATGTTCGGCATGGGCGGCATCTACGTCGAAGTGCTCAAGGACGTGACGTTCCGCGCGGTTCCCTTCAGCAGGGCCGAGGCCATCGGGATGATGAAGGACATCCGCGCGTATCCGCTCCTGCTTGGGGTTCGAGGCGAGGAACGCAAGGACATCGAGAGCGTCCTCGACACCATCATCAGACTCGGAACGGTCATTCAGAGATGCGACGGCATCTCGGACATAGAGGTGAATCCTCTCATAGCATACGAGCAAGGTCAGGGGGCGAAGGCCGTTGATATCCGCGTCCTTCTTTCTAAGACTACCGGAGGTGGAACCAATGCGTAGGCTGGTGTTTGCATCGATGCGGGAGGGGGCCGGGAAGACCAGTGTCATAGTCGGTCTTGGGAAGACTCTGGGCAAGCCATTCGGCTACATGAAGCCGTTCGGCGACCGCCTTCTCTACAAGAAGAAGCGGCTCTGGGACTACGATTCAGCGCTCATCGCGAACATCTTCGGTCTGGTCGAGAACCCGGAGGACATCAGTCTGGGGTTCGATCATTCCAAGCTCAGGTTCATGTACGACGAGGCGGAAACGAAGAAGAAGCTCGGGGAGCTGCTGTCGCACATCGAGAAGGACAGGGACATCGTGTTCATCGAGGCCGGAAGAGACCTGAGTTACGGCATCTCCGTCAATCTCGACCCCATCTCGCTGGCCAGACACACTGACGCCTCGCTCGTGGTCGTGACGGGAGGTGACGAGAGGACCGTCCTGGACGATATCACGTTCGTGACAAACCACCTCAACCTCGATGGCGTCTCGTTCGCCGGCGTCATCGTCAACCGCGCGTACGACATAGAGGATTTCAAGACTACCTACGCACCGATCATAGCCGGACTCGGCGTTCAGGTGCTGGGAGTCATCCCTTACGCGGTCGAGTTGACGCATCCGTCGGTTGGGTTCCTGTCGGAGTGTCTTTTTGCCAAGGTCATCGCGGGAGAGGTAGGTCTCTCGACCGTAGCTAAGAACATCTTCGTCGGGGCGATGTCGGCAGACGCCGCCCGCAGGCACCCCAGCTTCGGCAGGACGAAGAAACTCGTCATCACGAGCGGGGACAGAAGCGACATGATCCTGGCGTCGCTGGAGGGCGACACGGCGGGAATCGTTCTCACGAACAACATCTCACCGCCGTCAACCATCATCTCGCAGGCGGCGCAGAAGGGCGTGCCCCTCCTCCTCGTGCCGGACGACACCTATCAGGTCGCCAAGCAGATTGACAACGCTCAGTACCTGCTGAAGCGGGATGAGGAAGAGAAGATAGAGCTTCTGGAGAAGCTCGTGCGCGAGAACGTCGACCTCAAGGCGGTTCTCGGCAGCTGAGAACGGCGCCGACGTCCTTTCAGCACTTGTTGAACGGTGCCTCCTGCCCGTTCAGCGCTCGAGGCCGTCCCCTGCTCTGAAGAGCGGCGGAATGTCGACGGGCAGACGCGCGGTCAGGGGGGATTCCCCGAAGAGCGCCTCCACCGCCGCCCCCTGCGACGGTTCCGAGCCGTCGTAGCAGCAGATCAGGGCGGCCGCGTCCGAGAGTTCCACTGAAATCTCCGGCCCCGTGAACGCGAGCACGATCGCGCCCGGGGCCGCCTCTATCAGACGCCGCGCCGCGGCCAGGAGTTCCTCCGAAGGTCCCGACCTCCCCTTCCACGCCACGACATCATCGAAGACAGCGATCACCGCCACATCGGCGGCAGCGGCCAGTTCCGTCAGGCGGGCGAGTTCGCCCGTCGTCACCCGCTCGTCCAGGACCATCTCCTGGACGTCGGGCAGCGTGGCCTCGAGCTTCGAGCGGAACCACACCAGGTTCATCGCTCGGTCGGAGTCTTTGAGCGTGAAGACCACAACGCGCTTGCCGGTCAGGTTCCCGACACTGAGCGGGACGAGTGACGCATCGTCTCGCAGAAGCGTGACGGCGCGCCTGGCGATGCGGTCGGCGGCGGCATCGTGGCCGTTCGTGAGACCGACACGGTGGTTGTCATCGGGCAGCTCGTCGTCACCGAAGGCTCCGGCTATCTCGGGCGGGAACTCCACGTGGTTGTCGTCCGCTTCTCTGTAGTCGCCAAGCCACTTGTGGAGCGCATCGATGCGCAGGAGCGACCGGTCGATCCGCTCCTCGGTAACACGTCCCGTCCTCACCGCCTCCCTGACAACACTGACCGCTTCCTCCAGATCCGGAGGCATGAGGAGGATATCAATGCCCGCCTCGATCGCCATGACGGCCGCCTCTCCGCATCCGTATCGTTCTGCGATGGCGCCCATCACGAGCGCGTCCGTCACGAGCACGCCGTCGAATCCCATGTCGCTACGCAAAAGATCGGTCATCACGGCGCGTGAGAGCGTGGCCGGCACGTCCTCGCCCGTCAGGGCCGGGTACGCAACGTGCGCCGTCATGATGGCTCGCACGCCCGCGTCGATGGCCGCACGGAACGGCACAAACTCCCGCTCCTCGAGCGTCGCGCGGTCGGCCCCGACCACGGGCAGCTCAATGTGGGAATCCAGTCTTGTGTCGCCGTGTCCCGGGAAGTGCTTCGCCGTTGCCGCCGCGCCCGCCTGCTGACACCCGCGCACGAAGGCGGCGGTCATGGCCGCGACCGTGACCGGGTCGCCCCCGAACGCCCGCACGCCGATGATGGGATTCGTGGGCTCGCTCGCGACGTCCGCCACCGGAGAGAAGACGAGGTCGATGCCCGCCGACAGCGCCTCATGCGCGGTGGCCCACCCCTGAGCGAACGCGAGGTCGGTGACGCCGGTGGCTCCGACGGCCATCTGCGTCGGGAAGACGGTGCCGCCGTCGAGCTGCTGGCCGAGGCCACGCTCTAAGTCGGATGCGACCAGGAGCGGATGGTCCGCCTCGTCCGCGAGCTCGTGAGTCAGCTGCGCCGTCGAGTCCACGTTCCCGCCAAAGACGATGTAGCCGCCGACGCCGAGCTCCACGACCTCGCACCTGAGACGGTGGTACTGCTCCGCGAGATCGTCGCCCTGACGGTTGCTGATGCTGCTCATCACGAGGCGAGCTATCTTCCGCCTGAGTTCCATGTGTCTCCCGTGGAGTGGTGGAGTTGCCTGTCCGACCGACGTCAACGCACGCGCGGCAGCTACATCCCGGAGCTGACCTTGCCCAGGACCACGCGGCATGAGGCGCCGGTCGCCGCTGGGACGTTCCCAGGCTTGCCGGCCACGGCGCGGTCGGCAAGCACGGCGAAGGCCACGGCCTCCTTGGCGTCTGGATCCATCCGCAGCCCCGGCTCCATGTCGGGGTCGTCCAGCGCCAGAACCGAACAGGGCGCGAGCAGTCTCGCGAGCTCCGTCATGAGCGCGCGGTTCCTCATGCCCCCCCCGCTCACGACAACACGGGTGAGCGCGGGGTCTTTCGGCAGAAACGCGAACGCGCCCTGAACCGACCGGGCGGTAACCGACACGGCCGTTGCGAGGAGATCGGAGAGCCCGTCGTTGTCCAGCGCTCCGATATCACTTCCAGGGTGGACGAGCTCGGCGAGTCTGCTGGTCGCCTCACGGCCGAACGTCTCCTTGCCGGTCGATTTCGGAGGGGCGGCCGCGAAGTACGGATGTGTCAGGAACGCATCGACCGCGCGCGGGTCGGCCGTGCCACCCATTGCCAGCCGCCCGCCGTCGTCGATGGCGTCGGCCCGGCCGGTCGAGGTCCGGACTATCTCGTCCACCAGAGCGTTCCCCGGACCCGTGTCGAATGCCAGCACGTCCTCGAAGCGCTCAGTGACGTAGGTCAGGTTGGCGATCCCGCCGACGTTCAGGAACACCTGCGCCTCTGCTGCCTTGCGGAAGAGCAGCCAGTCCACGAGCGGAACGAGGGGAGCGCCGGAGCCCCCGGCTGCAACATCCGCCGTGCGGAAGTCCGCGACGGTTGGAATGCCGGTCCGGCGAGCAATCACGTCCGCCTCCCCCATCTGCAGAGTCGCTCCGGAGCGGCCTCCCGAGGGCGGGTCGTGATAGACGGTCTGACCGTGGGAACCTATCAGGTGGAAGTCGGAGATGCTGCGGCCGCTTCCGGCGGCGAGCTCGAGCGCCGCGGCGGCGAAGGACTCTCCGACATCGAAGTTGAGTCTCGCAAGCTCGGGCGCGTCGCCACCGCCCGAACGGGCAATGCGCTCGCGCAGGGAGGGCTCGAAGGGCACACAGACGAAAGAGAGCAGCTCGACGCGGACGTCGTCCCCGTGCCCGCGTATGCTGACCAGCGCGGCGTCTATGCCGTCACAGGAGGTCCCGGACGAAAGCCCGATGACCAGGCGCTCGTCCAGCGACGCTATCTCGTGGAGCTTCTCTCCGAGAGTCATCCCGCCTCCCGCCGCAGTGCCAGTCCCGCCCTTCTACTCCTCCCGCTGCAGTGCCAGCGCTGCTCTGACGAATCCACCGGCCTCGGCGAGAAGTCCGTTCGCTTCCTCGAGACCAACGCCGGCCTTCTGCATCACGATCGCCGCCTTGACGGAGCCTTCCGCCCGTGTGATGACGGCGGCCGCCTCCTCGTATCCGACACCGGTGGTCTCCACCAGGATCCTGCAGGCCCGGTCTCTCAGTTTCTCGCAGGTGGCCTGGAGATCGACCATCAGGTTCTCGTAGGTCTTTCCGAGCAGGATCATCGTCGCGGTGGTGATGGTATTCAGGACGAGCTTCGTGGCCGTTCCGGCCTTCATCCGCGTCGATCCGGTGACCACCTCGGGACCCGTGAGCGGGCTGATGGCCACGTCGGTGGGCACCGCGCCTTCCTCAACGGGCGTGCAGCAGAGGAACACGGTGCCTGCGCCCGACCGGACGGCCTCCTCGAGAGCGCCCTGAACGTAGGGCGTTCCCCCGCTCGTCGCGATGCCCATCACGACATCGTCCGGGACAACGTTTCTCTCGCGCAGGTCTGTCCCACCCACGTCCCGGTCGTCCTCGGCGCCTTCTCTGGCCCGGACCAGGGCACCGTAACCGCCGGCGATCAGCCCCTGGATCATCTCAGGATCGGTGCCGAACGTCGGAGGACATTCCGAAGCGTCCAGCACGCCCAGTCGGCCGCTCGTCCCGGCGCCCACATAGATGAGCCGCCCTCCGCGACGCAGCCGTTCCACGACGAGCTCGACCGCATCCGCGATGTGCTGGCCCTCGCGAGCGACGGCCGCCGCGACGGTCGCATCCTCGGCGTTGATGAGTTCGACGAGCTCGCTCGCGCTCATCCTATCGATGTTCACGGAAGCGGGATTCCGCTGTTCGGTGAGAGCGGAGCCGGTGCCACTCATGTCGCGCGCCGGTGGGCGCCACGCCCCGTCGTCATGCCTGCTTGTCACTACCGCCCTCCACTCCTTGCCAGTGGTCCTGCTGGACGCCCCCACCCGGCGGCGAGGCGATCTGCGGCGGGGCCGGTGGCTTCGTGGCGACCACAGACGGGGTCGCTGCTGGCTGTCCAGTGAGATCCCGATACATGAGCGTCCATAGAGAGTGCTCGTAGGTGCTATATGCCGAGATGGCCAGGACCAGCACCACGAGGCCGATGGGAATGCCCAGCAGGAGACCCGCTATGGGACTCGCGATACCTATCAGAATGAAGGGCATTGCTATGGCAAGCAGCACGACCAGGAGACTGATGACGAATGCCATGGACGACGCGAACGACACGAGCCACATCAGAAGGGATTGCCAGAAGTAGGTCTTCGTCAGGTTCCACCCGGTGGACAACGCGTCGGCCACTCCGCCTCCAGCTATCACGTACTCTCTCTCAGCATAGGTCACGGTGAACGTGAGCAGGAACAGGAAGACGATGTAGGGAATGAACAGCACGGCTCCGATGAAGACCGCGATGGCGATCCCCGCCGCGCCTCCTATCAGAGGCAGCACGACCGCCAGGACGCACACGGCCGTCACAACGAGGAAGACGACCAACGCAGTAACGGCGATACCGAGCATGCCCCAGAACGCTCTGATACCGGCGTACCATCCTTCCTCGAATCGGATGCGCTCGCCATCGTCAGCGCGGCTGATGCAAGAGAGGAGCGCTCCCTTCGAGATGAGGTTCAGCACAAAAAGGATCAGCCAGAGAAGCACGAGGCCCATGATGATGGCCACCATCATCCCGATGTGAGACATGAAGAAGTCCCTTATCTCATCGACCCCGTGATCTCTCCAGTTCATGGAGTTCCCGCCACCGCCTCCACCTGAGGCGGCGAAGAACCCGAAGAACCAGAGGAACCTGTGGTTCCAGGCGATCCCGGCGGACCTCGAGACGATTCCCCAGTAGTCGATGCTCCGAGCTGTCGTCATCGTCGTTCTCCTTTCGAGCAGCTCCCGCCCAGGGTGCTTCGTCACGCGCTCCTGTAGACGAGGAAGAGGGCAATGAGGTAGACGGGTACCGCGAGGAACACCATCGACCTGGCGATCGTCTTCCCCGCGCGGTGCGACCGGCTGAGAATCCCAACCAGGACGAACAGCGTCAGAAGGAGCGCCGCCGCAACGCTCAGAAGATTGGACACCGAGATCACCGCCCACGCTGACTGCGAAAATCTGAATGCCAGGAGCGGCGCGCCGACCGCGAAGACGAGGATGTTGACCATGTTGCTGCCGAGGATCGTCCCCATCGCCATGTCCTCCAGCCCGGCCCTCTTGACCGCCGCGTAGGCAACGGACACCTCGGGCATGGACGTGGCGACCGCAACCAGGAGCGTTCCCACGAACGTGTGGCCCAGGGTCATGCCGCCGGGGAACTCGTACGATGCGATCCCGTTGGCGCCCTTTGCGATCGCGAAGCCGCCGACAACGACGACGACCGAGAGGAGCAGGAAGCGAAGAACGACGCCCCCCGTGCCGCCTCGCACGTCACGTGCGTCCGCGTCCGCTGTCCTCTTCCCCTGCACCTTGCGGTGAGTCAACGAGTCGTGCAGGAAGATCGCGACGATGGGCACGCTGAACAGAAGCACCGGGAGGACCGGGGACGACATGCGCGGACCGACGAGCACGCCCAGACCGGCTATGCCGGTGAGAATAAGCAGGTAGACGCACGTCCTCGCGTAGCGGGCCCTGTCGACGTTGTGAAGAAACGTGCCCGCCACCAGCAGTTCGAGGATCACGATGCTTGTGATGTTGAAATTGTTGCTGCCGATGATGTTGCCGAAGGCGAGGTCGGGCGCACCCTCTTTCAGCATCGCCGCCAGCGTCACGGACAGCTCAGGCAGAGAGGTAACGATGGAGAGCACGAAGAGTCCGATGGCGGTGGCGCTTATGCCGAGCTTCCCCGCGAGGTTGTTTCCCGTTTCCGGCAGACGGCCGCCGCCCAGCCATATGGCGGCCGCCCCGACGACAAAGAACGCCACGGACATGGGCAGGCTATCGAGAGGCAATGGACCATCCTCACTGGTGGGTTAGTCTGATTTCATCCGGAGTATAGGTACGCCCATCAATGGGTGTCAACGGAAAGGCTGGTACGTGGCGGGGCCCCGACACTGACGCCGGGACCCCGCACTCCACCACCTTCCGTCAGACCGTGGAGGCAACTCCCCCCGGCCGCGCGGCTCTTCTGGGCATTGTCGATCAGCGGAAGAGCGCCTTGATCTGTCCCCAGTCGACCGTTTCGACGGGCGCACCGAAGTTGGGCTCGCCCGGTGTCGGCGGAAGACCGCTTCCGGGCGGGTTCGCGGGATTCAGCCCGTCGTTGCACTCCCAGTTGGGCGAGCCGTCCGGAACACGCCCCCATGACCGGTCATCACCTATGTTCTGGCTCGTATAGGTCACGAGGTCCACCACCGTTGTAAGGTCGGCCGACACCAGCGTGATCGTGTCTCCGGCGTTGTTCATAGAGAGCCCGTTCTTCGCGTAGCCGTTCTCGTCTTCCCACTGATAGGCCTCGTTGCCGTACACGACAAAGAACTCACACGGTTCCAGCACTCCTTCGAATCCGAACCGCCAGCTCGAGTCCGAAACGGCGTCGCGCAGCCTCCACCCCGTTATGTCGATCGCCTCTGAGCCCGCGTTGAATATCTCAACCCACTCGTCCTCCAGCGAGCCGTATTCCTCGTTGCCGTCCGTCGGCGACCAGTCGCTGGCCGGGTCCGGCATGAG
>DAOWCM010000089.1 GCA_030639555.1 Candidatus Eiseniibacteriota bacterium
ACTAGCTGAGCTTGCGAGGATGGCGCCCGGGCAGGTGCTCGTTGCTGAGCCAATGGCCAGGCACACATCTTTCGGGCTGGGTGGTCCGGCCGATCTCTTCGTTGAGCCCACGGACCCGTCGACGTTCCGTGAGTGCACCGACTACCTGATTGAGGCAGGCATCCCGGTCACTCTGCTGGGACGGGGAACGAACGTCCTCGTCAGAAGCGGGGGGATCGAGGGGGCGGTGATGACCGGAATGAAGGCCTTCACCACGCTTGCGCGCACCGACGTTGGAGTGCGGGCGGGTAGTGGCGTGGGCCTGCCCAGGCTGCTCTCGTTCTGCGCGGAGAACGGCCTCTCGGGTCTGGAGGGGCTCTCCGGTATCCCGGGCAGCGCGGGAGGTGCGGTGGTCACGAACGCGGGGAGCTTCGGCGTGTCGATCGGTGATTCGCTGACAGGTGTCACCGTGTCGAAGCCGGGCGGGTCGTCCTCGTTCATTCCTCGCGACGAGCTCTCGATCGTCTACCGCGGGGCCGGGCTCTCTCCCGAGACTCTCATTGAGGGTATTGAGCTGGCTCTCGACCCTGGGGATCCTGCGGACATCAGGGCGGCACAGCAGGAGACGTTGGAGAGGAAGTGGAAGACGCAGCCGAGCGGGATGAGGTGCGCGGGGTGCGTGTTCAGGAACCCCGCGGGTGGTTCCGCGGGGAAGCTCATCGACGAGGCCGGACTCAAGGGCCTGCGTGTGGGCGGCGCCGTGGTCTCCGACCTGCACGCCAACTTCATTCTGAATGACAGAGGCGCCACCTCGGAAGACGTCGAGGAACTGATCGAGATCGTGCGTGAGCGCGTCGCTGACGCGGCGGGCGTCACACTCGAGCTCGAGATCGAGATAGCAGGCAGACGGTAGTGACGACAGGGGTCGGCGGGAACGGCCGACCGTCCACACGGACACGAGGATCTGCTGTGTCAGGACTTCGCCTCAAGAACAGGAGCCGCAGAGGGGAGGGCGCGCGGACGCGTACCACGCGCAAAGGCGCAGGGACGCGCACAGCCACGCGCAAAGGCGCAGGGACGCGTACGGCCCCGCGCAAAGGCGCAGGGTCCCGTACCCCGCGCAAGGGCGCGCGCGGCCGCCGCGGGAAGATCAGGCGTATCACCTTCCGCCTTCCTCGTGTCGAGTGGAGCGTGAGGCGCTTCGCCATCGTCGCGTCGGCGCTGATCCTCGTCGCCGGTATGACGCTGGTCATCTCCAGGGCACCCGGATGGGGACGAAGCGAGGAGCGCTTCCTTCTGTTGCGGTTCGAGGTCCGTGGCAACAGGGTCCTGACCGAGGACGAGGTCCTCGAGCTCTCAGGCGCCGTGATGGGCTCAAACCTCCTCGACGTCAGGATCTCCCTCCTCGAGGAGGCCGTGGCGGCGTCCCCTCGCGTCGAGAGAGCACAGGTGAGGAGAGTCCTCCCGGACCGTGTGGTCGTGACATTGGATGAGAAGCGCCCGGCCGCTCTCGTGTCGGTGGGTGCCAACGATGTTCTGGAGGTGACGGATGACGGGGCGGTTCTGCCGGCGGCGGCACAGACCGCGTCGGTCGATCTGCCCGTTATCACCGGGGCGGTAGGAAACGTGGAGCCGGGAATCCAGGAGCTCTCTCCGGAGCTCGAAGGCGCGCTCGCGCTTCTGCGTCGCGCGCGGGAGGTCTCGGAGGGGCTCTGGATGGACATATCGGAAGTCAGGATTGCGCCGGGGTCGGGTCTGGTCATCTATACGGTAGCCGACGGGGCAGAGATCAGGGTTGGCTCCGGCGCTCTAGGTTCGCGTGACCTCGAACGCCTGTGGCGGGTGCTCACCGATATCCGCGACGGGGGGAGAGAGGTCGAGACGATAGATCTCAGGTTCAGGGATCAGGTTGTGGTGAGGTTTTCGTAGGCGCGCTCCTTGGGCGCGCCTGGGAGGGAGGCTCTCTCGTGAGAAGAGGTGAGATCCTTGTCGGACTGGATCTCGGATCGAGCAGGATCAAGGTCGTTGTCGCCGACACCACCGATCGCGAGCTGCCGGAGATCCTCGGGATCGGGGAGGCGGACTCCCTGGGGATCGAAGCGGGAGTCATCGTGAACATGGAGCGGGCCGCACTCTCCATCCGTTCTGCGGTCGAGGACGCGGAGGAAAGCGCGGACGTTGATATCGGCCGGGTTCTGGTCACGCTTGACGGCGAGCACATCAAGGGCATCGACAGCCGCGGCGTCATGGCCATCTCGCGCAGCGGGGGCGAGATCGCCAGGGCCGACGTGAACGCGGTTCTGGAAGCGGCGAAGACGCTGGCGCTCCCCGTCGGAAGGACGATCCTTGATGCCAAGGCTCAGGAATTCTTCGTCGACGGGCAGCTCGGCATCCGCGATCCGATCGGGATGTCGGGCGTGCGTCTCGGTTCGAAGGTGCACATAGTCACGGCGTCGCAGCAGGCCGTCGACAACGTGGTCAGGGCGGTGCGGCGGGCCGGGCTCAAACTCTCCGGCATGTCCTTCAAGTCGCTTGCGGCGGGAACGGCCGTGCTGTCCGAGGACGAGCGGGAACTGGGGGTGCTTCTCGTCAACCTCGGCGCCGGGACCACCGGTCTCGCTCTGTATCACGCCGGGACAGTCAGGCACACGGGCGCCATCGGATGGGGAGCGGCCAGCATCACAAGCGACATCGCAGTGGGCCTCAGGATGCCGATCGCCAAGGCCGAGCAGGTCAAGCGCGCGAGCGGATCCGCCAGCGCCTCGATGGCCAAGGACGAGGTCGTCGAGATCCCGACAGTCGGCGACCACCCGCCGCGGGAGAGTTCGGGTCAGACACTGGCTACCATCATCGAGCCGAGGATGCGCGAGATATTCGACATGGTCATGAACGAGGTGCGGAGCACCGACTACTGGGGGAGGATCCCGGCGGGAGTGGTGCTGACCGGAGGTGGTGCGAAGCTCAAGGACGTGACGGTCCTTGCGGAAGAAGTGTTCGGCGTGGGGGCCCGCATCGGGCTGCCGGACCGGGTCTCGGGACGCTTCGACGCCATCGTCGATCCGGCCCACTCGGCCGCTGTTGGAGTTGTAGTGTCGGCTACCGATCCGGCCGCGGCAGGGCCGCGCCCGGACAAGCCGTTCGCGGACAAGGTTCAGAGGGTACGTCAGTGGGTGGACAGCCTGCTTTAGGAGAGGGCGGATGATGAAGAAAAGGAAGAAGAAGTGTAACACCACGAAGGAATCCGCGACGCGGAAGAAGAACCGGAACACGCAGGACGCGAGTGGGATGAAGCTCCAGTTCGACTTCGAACCCGATATGAGCGCGAAGATCAAGGTGGTTGGTGTCGGGGGCGCCGGCGGGAACGCCATCAACCGGATGATAGAGTCCGGGTTCACGGGCGTGGACTTCATTGCGATCAACACCGACGCGCAGGCGCTCGGGTGCTCGCTCGCGCAAAACCAGATTCAGATCGGCAAGAAGCTGACGCACGGGCTCGGCTCCGGCGGCAACCCGGAGATCGGCCGTAAGGCGGCCGAGGAGGACGGCGAGCACATCGCTGCGATCCTCAAGGGCGCAGACATGGTGTTCATAGCCAGCGGAATGGGTGGCGGGACGGGCACGGGAGCGGGGCCGGTCATCGCGAAGATGGCGAGGCAGATGGGCGCGTTGGTGGTCGGCGTGGCGACGAAGCCCTTCCTGTTCGAGGGGCAGTACCGCATGCGCCAGGCCGTCGAGGGGCTCCGCCTGCTCAAGCAGGAAGTCGACACGGCCATCGTCATTCCCAACCAGCGTCTCCTGGCAGTCGCCAGCAAGAACACGCCGGTCCGCGAGGCGTTCCGCATCGCCGACGACGTGCTCCTGAGAGCGACGCGCGGCGTGTCCGACCTCATTACGGTTCCCGGACTCGTCAACCTGGACTTCGCCGACGTGAGGTCCGTGATGACCGAGATGGGTGACGCGGTGATGGGAACCGGCATCTCCAGCGGGAAGAACAGAGCGGTCGAGGCGGCGCAGCAGGCCATCTCGAGCCCGCTTCTCGAGGACGCCAGCATCGCCGGGGCCGGCGGCGTGCTCGTCAACGTGACGGGCGGAGCGGACCTCACGCTCCATGAGATCAACGAGGCGGCCATGATCATCAACGACGCCATCGGGGTCGAGGCGAACATGATCTTCGGTGCCGTTGTCGACGAGGAGATGAAGGACCAGACGATGATCACGGTGATCGCGACCGGCATCCACGGGACAAAGCAGAGGGCGGAGCGCGAGGCGCCGAGGCAGAGGAAGGCGACGCCCGCCAGGCTGACACCGCGTCAGCCCGTCCGCAGGGTTGTCGAGCGGCCGAGTCCCGAGCCGTCGCAGCCCTCGCAGGGCTGCGGGATGTACGCGAAGGAGTCGCGGAGGAACTCGCGGCGCGAGCTGGAGATACCGACATTCTTGCGCAGGCAGATGGACTAACGCCCGGGGGCCGGCACGAACTTGCGCCGGCCCGAGCGGAAGGAGGTGCCCATGTCCCTGTTCACCAAGCTCTTCGGACTGGGCGAAAACGACCAGTACAACGAGGGGATAGAGCACTACAACCGCGGTGAGTATGACAAGGCCGTCGACAAGTTCGAGGCTGTCATCTCGACGATCAAGGACAAGTCCGACCCGTACTATCAGCTCGGGCTGTTCTACGCCGCGGAGACGCACGCCCACCTCGGGTTCGCCTTCTACAAGCAGGGCGATCTCGACAGGGCAGAGGAGCAGTTCGTGACAGCGGTGGGGGAGAACACCCGGTACCCGGACTTGCATTACCACCTCGGTGCTATCTACGAGAAGAGGGGTCTCCACGACAAGGCGATCGAGAGCCTGACCAGGGCCATCCAGATCAACCCGGAGTACATGGAGGCGTACTGTCAGCTTGCAATAGCTCTGTCGGAAGCGGGGCGTTCCGACGAGGCCGCGAAGGCGTTCGAGAAGGCGACGAAGTTCGGCCTGTCCCTTCGTATGCCCGACGCGATGCACCTCTCGGAGATCTGTGAGAAGGTCCTCCGGCCTCCGTACGACGAGCTGATGGGTGCCACGCTCGCCAGGGAGGAATTCCGGGTCCTCATCAACGACTCCATCACCGCCCACAACGCTGGGCGGACGGAGGATGCGACCAAGGGGTTCGAGGAGGCAGTGAGGCTCAAGCCCCAGTACCCTGACATCCGGTGCAGGCTGGCCATCTCATACGGGGAGGCGGAGCAGTTCGAGAACGCGCTGGAGCAGCTGCAGGAGGCGCTGGACATCAACCCGAGCTACATAGATGCGCTCTTCTACCACGGCATCTACAGCCTGAAGCTGGGGAAGTACAGAGAGGCGTGTGAGAGCCTCAAGCGTGGCGTCGAGCTCAGGCCCGACTACTGGGACCTCAGGTGCTACCTCGGTGTCGCGTACTTCAAGCGGGGGATGTTCGACGAGTCGACCGGGCAGCTGTCACAGGTGACGAAATCGTGCCCGAGCTACGCGCTCGCGCACTACTACCTGGGCATGACGAACCTGTCCCGCGGGCGCACTGAGGAGGCGGTTAAGGCGTTCAAAGTGGCCTTCGAAGACCCAGGGTTCTGGGCCGATATGCCGGGCGAGTCGGCCGATATCATGCTCGAGAGCGGCGAATACGATGTGGCGATCGAGCGCTACACCGTGGCCATCGAGCAGAACCCGTTGTACGCCGATCTCCACTGCGGTCTTGGCGCCGCATATCTCGCCCGGTCGAAGTTCCAGGAGGCCGAGCGGGCGCTCGAGGAGGCCGTGCGAATCAATCCGGACTACACCGAAGCCCACACGTACCTCGGCAGGGTCAAGGCCTGTCTCGAGAAGGAAGGCGAGGCCATCGAGCACCTGGAGAAGGCGCTCAGTCTCAGGCCCGGCTACGCGGATCTTCACTGCGCTCTGGCCGATCGCTACATAGCCGGCGAGCGCTACAACGAGGCCATCTCGGAGCTGGAGAAGGCCGTGGAGATAAACGCGAACTACATCGAGGCCCGTCTGACACTCGGGCTCACGTACCGCCGCGTGGACAGAAGCGAGGAAGCGGACGCACAGTTCCGCGGCATCCTCGACCTCGATTCCCGCAACCCGATCGCCAAAGCTCAGCTTTCGGACTGGACTCCCAGCCACCGGGAGCTCAGGAAGATACACGCGTGATGCGGCGGCGCGAGCATGGGACCAGAGACCGCCACTCGATCTCCGACCACAGGGAGACGTGGCTGTTCGGGGAACCCGATAGATCGCGCCGGCGCCGCGACGCCGTCAGCGTCGCCCTCTGCTATCCATCCTCCTATTCCCTCGGCATGAGCAACCTCGGCTTTCAGACCGTTCTCGGACTCCTGCTTGCGGAGCCCGACGTGGTCTGCGAGAGGGCCTTCCACGAACATGGCTCTCCCGCGGCCGGCAGATCCCTGGAGACGGGGACGCCGCTCTCGGAGTTCGACGTGGTTGCCTTCTCGGTCTCGTTCGAGGACGATTTCCGAAATCTTGTCGCCGTGCTCGACGCGGGCGGGATTCCGCTCAGGGCATCGGAGCGCTCCGACGACGACCCGCTCATCGTCATGGGTGGCGTGTGCGCCTACCTCAACGCCGAGCCCGTCGCGGCCTTCATGGACGCGGTGCTGGTGGGCGAGGGGGAAGCTCTGGTTGCTCCGCTCATCGAGAAGGTCCGGGATTCCCGGTCGCTTCCCCGGGCGGAGCGCCTGCGCCTGCTCGCCTCTCTCGATGGAGCGTACGTGCCGTCGCTCTACGACGTCGAGAGGAACGCCGACGGCGGCATCGTGGGATTCCGCGCCGACGGGAATGCCCCACTGCCGGTCCGTGCAGCAACCGGTCCGTCCCGGATGGCCGCGAGCGTGGTGTTGTCGGACGGCGCCTTCTTCAGCGACATGCTGCTGCTGGAAACGTCGCGCGGGTGCGCCCGAGGGTGTCGCTTCTGCGCGGCCGGCAGCGTCCTGACACCGCGGGTGTGGCGCCCGGCCGAGGAAGTGCTCGGTGCGATGGAGGCCGCGGCCTCGCAAACCTCGAGGGTGGGGCTCGTCACCGCGGCGCTTCTCGACCACCCCGAGGCGACGGAGATCCTGGAAGGAGCGCTGCGTCTGGGTGTGGAACTCAACATCTCCTCGCTCCGGGCGGACGCCATCACCGCTGAGGTTGCGCGGCTCCTGTGCGCGTGCGGCGTCAGGACCGTCACGGTGGCGCCCGAGACGGGGGCCGAGGACCTGCGACGGGCCATCGGCAAGCCCATGAGCGACGCCGCGCTGCTGTCGGCCGTGCGCACGATGGCAGATGGAGGGCTACGGACGCTCAAGCTCTACTTCATGGTCGGGCTCCCCGGCGAGCGCGACCGTGACATCGAGGCCATTCCGGAGCTTGCAAGAGCGGTCCGCTCGTGCTTCGTCGAGGGACGCACGGGCGCGAGGGTCAGCGTCAGCGTCTCCGCCTTCGTCCCCAAACCGCGAACGCCCTTCCAGTGGCTGCCCATGGCCGACGAGGGCTACATCCGGAGGCGCATGTCGTTTCTCCGGAAGGCGTTCGTCGGCAGACCCAGGATGGAGTTCTCGGGCACGGGCGCCAGAGAGGCCAGGAGGGAGGGTGTGCTCGCGCGCGGCGGACGTGAGCTGTCGGAGGCCATCAGGCTCGCGGCCGTCGAAGGAGTTCCCTGGAAGGCCGCCCTCCGACGGAGCGGCGTCGACGCGGATGCCATCATTGGCCGTGAGCGAGCCGACGGCGAGGTCTTCCCGTGGGAAGTGGTGGACGTCGGCCCGCCGAGAGAGAAGCTCCTGGCATCGCTCAAGGCTGGCCTGCGGCTTCTGGATGAGCGTACGTGAAGTGGGGCAGACCTGGCTCCGCGGTACGCCGCCGACCCGATCGATGGTGCCGGCGGCTCATTGACATATTGGCGAAAATATGATATCATACACGAATGCGGGTGAGTCACATCCTGGTCGCACACAAGTCAGGGAGGACAGGGACCATGAGAGTCGTGCGTTTGCTGGCCGCGGTTGTTGTTGTACTGACGATGGCACAG
>DAOWCM010000389.1 GCA_030639555.1 Candidatus Eiseniibacteriota bacterium
ACAGAGATCTACGTGGACGAGAAGATCAAGCAGTACATCCTCGACATTGTGTTTGCCACGCGGGAGCCGTCCGAGTTCGGGCTCGACCTCGATGCGTTGATCGCCTACGGAGGTTCACCTCGGGCGTCGATCTATCTGTCACTGGCGGCGAGAGCGCACGCGTTTCTCGAGCGCCGGGCGTACGTGACTCCCGAGGACATCAAGGCCATCGCCATGGATGTTCTCAGGCACCGCGTGATCATCACGTACGAGGCCGAGGCGGAGGAACTGACCTCGGAGGACATCGTTCAGCGGATCCTCGACAGCGTCGAGGTCCCGTAGCGGGTTCCGTATACATGATTCCCCAGGAAATACTCAAGAACATTCGTCGTATTGAGATCCGGACCAGGCGGCTCGTGGCCGACGTTTTCTCGGGCGAGTACCATAGCGTGTTCAAGGGCCGTGGGATCGAGTTTACCGAGGTGCGCGAGTACCTGCCCGGCGACGACATCCGGTCGATAGACTGGAACGTCACGGCCCGGACGGGGCATCCCTACGTCAAGAAGTTCGAAGAGGAACGCGAGCTGTCCATAATGTTCGTGGTCGATGCGAGCGGCTCCGGCGCGTTCGGATCGGTCAGGCGGTTCAAGGCGGAGCTGGCGGCCGAGATGTGCGCCGTGCTTGCGTTCTCCGCGACGCGGAACAACGACCGCGTCGGGCTCGTGATGTTCAGCGACCGCATCGAGAAGGTCGTTCCTCCCCAGAAGGGGAGGCGGCACGTGCTGCGCGTCGTGCGTGAGCTTCTCTATTCGGAGCCCGAGGGCACGGGAACGGACATTCCGATGGCGCTCGACTACCTGGCGAACATCGTGCGCAGGCACGCCATCGTTTTTCTCGTGAGCGACTTCCAGACCGGCGGCTTCGACAGGGCGCTCGCCGTCGCGAACCGGCGCTACGACCTCATTGCGATCGATGTCTCCGACCCGCGTGAACGGGAGCTCCCGCGGGTCGGTCTGGTCGAGCTCGAGGACGCGGAGACGGGCGAGCGCATTGTGGTGGACACGGGCGACAGACGCTTCGTGGAACGCTTTGCGCGGGAGATCGAGAGAGAACGGTCGGAGAAGGAACGGACGTTCAGACGACTGGGCGTCGATCGCATCGCGGTGTCGACCGACAAGCCGTACGTGGAGCCGCTGGAGCGCTTCTTCCGGATGAGAGCAAGACGCGCGGGGCCGCTGGTCGCGACGCGGGGGAGGCAGTAGAGGGTATGCGAGCGATCCTGCTCTGTGTGTCTCTTCTGATCACGCTGTGGCTGCCTGCGCTGTCCTTTGCGGACGAGGGCGCAGAGCCGGTGCCGGCCGAGGAGGTGCGGGCCCAGCCGGTCAGGATCACGGTGTCCGTCGAGCCCGCCGTGGCCACGGTCGGGGACAGGCTGCATCTCCGGATCGATGTCGACCGGGCGAACGGTGTCACCGTGGTGCTTCCGGACGTCGTTGCGGGTGTCGCGCCATTCGAGGTGCTGGACGCCGTCATAGCGGAGCCTGAGTATGGGAGTGACCGCACCGTCGAGAGGCGGGACTATATCATCGCGGCGTTCGAGACGGGTGAGCTCTGCGTTCCGGCCCTCGCGTTCGTATACGTGACCGCGGACGGGGACACGGGCGTGGCGTTCGGCGAGTCGCTTGCCGTGACCATCGAGAGCGTGCTGCCGGAGGTTCGCGAGGACGAGGAGGTCGGCCCAAGAGACATCAAGCCGCCGGTCGAGCTGCCGCGCCGAGTCTGGCCGTTCATCGTCGCGGCGCTGGCCGTGGCTGTGGCGGCGGCCGCCTTCTACTTCGTTCGTAGGTGGCTGCGGAGCCGAACGTCGGAGCCCGCGGAGGAGGTTGTGGAGGAGCCGCCCGTACCGCGCATTGCCGCCCACGTGGTCGCTATTGAGAGGCTGGACGCGCTCGAGCGCGAGGACCCCATCGGGCGCGGTGAGATTCAGAGATTCTACGTGCGCGCGACCGAGATAATCAGGCTTTACCTGAGAGACCGCTTCGGAGTGGACGCCATCGACATGACAACCCATGAGCTTCCGCCCGCGATGCACGCGGCCCGTATCGACAAGGGCGAGATCGGGTGGAGCGAGGGATTCCTCCTTCACGCCGACCTCGCGAAGTTCGCCAAGCACGTGCCCTCGGAGGAACGCGCCCGGTCCGACTTCGGGGAGGCCAGGGAGTTCGTCGAGCGCACGAGGCTGCGCGGCGAGGCCGTCGTGGATGGTGGCGGGGGCGCGGATGAGCCGGGCGGCACCGGTGAGGGCACCGGCGCCGGTACCGGCACCGGTACCGACACCGGCACCGACACCGGTACCGGCACCGGTACCGAGGCCGACGCCGA
>DAOWCM010000451.1 GCA_030639555.1 Candidatus Eiseniibacteriota bacterium
AGGTCCTGTCGTGGCGAGAGATCGTGCCCCAGATGGTGGTGATGTTCGAGATGGTAGACGTCATGCTGCTTGTGATCCTCGGGATCGTATTCGTGGCGGCGGCCGCGGGCATCGCCAACACGATGCTCATGGCGACGTTCGAGCGGAAGCACGAGTTCGGGATGCTGCTCTCGCTCGGATGCGGGCCCAGCAGGCTCGCGAGGATGATAACCGTGGAAGCCGTCATCCTGGGCCTCGTTGGAGTGGCCATCGGGACGGCATTGGGTTTTGGCCTCCTGCTCATCACGCAGCAGACGGGGTTGGACTACGCAGCACTCGGTGGCGCCTCAGAGTCGTACGAGGCGAGCTACAAGGGCCTTCATCTGTCGTCGCTCGTGTACCCGAGGCTGTACGCGAGCGACGTTGTGGCCGGTTTGATCGCTGTGTTCCTGACCGCGCTCCTGTCGGTCGTGTGGCCGATTATGCGCATCGCGCGGATGGAACCCATGGAGGCAATGCGGCTTTGAGCACACCGATCATCGCGAAATTCGCCGTCCGAACGTTGGGCAGAAACGTACGAAGAACACTTCTGTCCGTCGTCGGTATCGGCATCGGAGTTGCCATAGCGGTCTTCATGACGGCGTTCATGCGGGGCAGCACGCAGATGCGTGTGCGCGCGATCGCCGAATCCGGCTTCGGTCACGTGAAGGTCGTGCCGGCGGACTGGGACGTAAGCCGGGACAGCGACCTCCGTCTCGCGGATTGGGAAGCGGAACTCGCGGCGGTGAGAGCCACCCGCGGCGTGAAGGCCGCGGCGCCTCACGCACGCTCGACCGCGCTTCTCGGATTCGGGACCCGCGTGGCGGGTGTTGAGATGCTCGGAGTCGATCCGGTCGCAGAAGCTGAGACGAGTCGGCTCGTGCGGGCGATCGATGAGGGAAGGTACCTGAGAGATGGTGACAGAGACGCCGTCGTCGTGGGCCGGACCATCACGAACAGGCTCGAGGTGGAACTCGATGACGACCTTCTTCTGACGGTGGTGAGCAAGGGTGGAGAGATGGAGTACGCGATGCTCAACATCGTTGGCATCATCGAGACCGGCAGTCGCGACATGGACGCGTCGATATGTCATGTGATGCTGGAGGACATCGAGCGGCTCACGGGGCGTGAGGGTGCGGGGGACATCAGCGTCACGCTCGACGACCCCTTCCAGATGGACGCTGCCGTCTCGCGTCTCCGGACGGTGGTATCCCCGGAAGATGATGTTCTGACCTGGATGGTCGTGGTGCCCGCTCAGGGCGGCGACTACCAGAGCGACAAGGGGTTCATGAACATCCTGGCAGGTACGGTCCTGGTCGTCGTGATCCTTGGGATCGCGGGCGCGCAGCTGACCGCGGTGCTCGAACGCAGGCGCGAGTTCGCCGTGCTGATAGCTCTGGGTATGAAGGCGTCTCAGGTGGTGCGTCTGATACTGCTGGAAGCAGTGGCAATGGCCGTCATGGGTGCCGCGGTCGGGCTGCTGCTGGCGTGGTTCCCCCTGCACGAGACCGCCACTAAGGGCATCGATTTCAGCACGATGATGGGAGGGGACCTCGCGATGTCCGGCGTGCTCTTCGATCCCATCATGTACTCGGTTCCAGGGCTCTGGGTATTGCCCTACGCGCTCGTCATCGCGTTCGTTTCGACCCTGATCGCCGCCGTCTATCCGGCGGTGTTCGCGCTGCGGACCGACCCCACGTCCGCGCTGAGTCTGAGGGAGGCATAGATGCAAGACGTTCTTGTTGG
>DAOWCM010000192.1 GCA_030639555.1 Candidatus Eiseniibacteriota bacterium
CAAGAACTGGCTGATAGAGGATTATGCACTCCAGGCCAACGCTCCGACGCTTGTGCTCTTCTGGGAGAGTTGGTGTCCCTACTGCCAGCTGTATCTTTCCAGGCTCGAGGGTCTACGCACGGAGGACGAATCCCCCCTCCAGGTGCTCGGAGTGACCTCGCTCAACGGCGGCATGCGCGAAGACGACGCCGAGTCGTTCATCGAGCGCAACGACCTTGGTTTTCCTAATGCCGTCTGTGATGGCAAGGTCTTCGACGACTTGGGATTCGACGGGTGGCCGGCGGCCGTGGCGTTGCACGAAGGAAACGTCGTGTGGAAGGGGAATCCCAGTGAGATCTCTAAGGCGTTTCTGGAGGGATTGGTTCGGGGACGGTTGGAGGAGTTCTGAGTCGGGGCTTTCCGCCTCACCCGCGTGAGGTTCCGTTCTTAAGGCTGTGAGAAGTTGCTTCGCAGTCCAATTACCCCACGTAGGTCTCGACCCCAGTCAAGAGTTCGAAACACGTCCACCGTGGGGAGCCAGACTGCGAAGGCCCGCCGGTGAGGCGGGCCTTCCGCTTCTGGGGGCTCCCACGGTGCCGGGGAGCATCGGGCTCGCCGCGCGCATGAGCCCTCGCTGACCTACGCCCGAGGCTGCAGCTCCCGCGGGACGTCGGTCGGGAGTCGGGACGCTCCTAGGGAACCATCGACTCGAGATCGGGCGTGATGACGATGTCGATCCGCCGGTTGCGCGCCCGCCCTTCCGCCGTCTCGTTGTTCGCGATCGGCTGCGATTCCCCGTGACCGACGGCCGTGATGCGCCCCTGATCGAGCCGCATGTTCGCGATCAGGTACTCGCGCACAGCCTGGGCCCGCGCCTCTGAGAGCTTCAGGTTGATCTCGTCGGTCCCGTGAGAGTCGGTGTGGCCCTCGACCTGCAGGTGAGAGCCGGGAAACAGGTTGATGGCGTCCTGGACCCTTGTCAGGAGAGCGAAGTACTGCGGCTGGATGACCGCCTTCGCGACGTCGAACTGGAGTCCCACCACACGGACGATGACATCGTCCGCGTCGCGCAGCACGCGCGCCTCGTCGCGCTCGAACATCTTCTGAATGCGATCGAACCTCTCGCGGATCGCGGCCTCAGCCTCCATCTGACGCTGGAGCGCCAAGTGCTCCTCGGAGGCTCCTCCGAATTTCTCCTCGAGGTCGGTGATTTGCGCCTCGAGATTGCCGAGCGTACGCTCCCGGTCGGCGAGATCATGTCCGAGCGTCTCGTTCTCGATCTGGAGAGCCTCGATGTGCGTGATGATGTTCTGCGTGGTCTCGTGATAGCCGGTGTGGAACAGAGGCACGAGGTCGACGGTTCCTGAAATGAGCGCGAGCGGGTGCTCGGACTCCAGGATCAGTTGCTCGATCGTCAGGTCGCGCTTGTCGATTCGCCCCGCGATCTCCGCGATGTTGAACGCGTGATTCGCCTCGTACTTCGCCTCGCCCGCGAGCGTGCGAGGGAGGTCGGTGTCGTAGCGGTCCCTCTCGAGAGCGGCCTCGGCTTGGCCGAGGAGTTCGCGGGACCGGGCGATCGTCTCGGGGGCGCCCCTCTCGACTCTCTGCTTCTGCGCTTTCTCCAGGAGCGCGCGGGTCTCGTTGAAGAAATTGCTCTTGATCGCCTCGAGTTCCGCGTCGCGGAAGAGCACCCTCGCCTCGTCGCCGCGCTTCTTGGCCCTGTTCACGTCCCCGTTCTCGAGCGCCCGGGCGGCGTCTACGAACTTCTTGTCGGCTTTCTTCCAGAGGTCGGAGGCGTAGTGCTGGGCGTCCGCGTTCGCCGCGTCGTCCCGGGCATCGAGCGGCGCTACGAGCGTCACTTTGGCGAGCTTCGTGGCCTCGATGCCCTTCTTCAGGTGTTCGATCGCCTTCGCGAGATCGCGCTGGATGTCCTCGATGCGGCGACCGCGCTCGAGGTTGTCCTCGGCGCGCCGGTACAACTTCTCGGCCTCGCCGAAGCTGGCAGGAGCGAGGACGTCGGTACGCGCGGCGAGGGCGGCGACCATGACGTCGTCCACCTCGCGGAAAATGTCGGACCTCAGGTCCTGCGCGGAAAGCGGAGCGGCGGAAACGAGGGCGAGAACAACCAGGACGACGAGGACGGCTGGCTTCATCCCTGCTGCTGGCGCCGACTGAGTGGGTCGGATCTGGAACATGGTCACACCTCCTGTGAGAGAGCCGGTCGCGGGCTCGAACTGCGCCGCTGCATTCTTGCTCAGGACAATCCCCGCGCGCAAGCGGAATCGACGAGACGCCAGCCAGCTGCGGATTCACAGCCTCCTGGCACCCCATCTCGTTGTGAACTCCCGTGCAGTCCGTGAGCGAGCGCCGGGGGAGCCGTCCGCCGCGACGTGGACGATCCTGAACCAGGCCTGGGGCTCCGCGACGCTGTGCAGGTTAGTAGACTGATGCGTCCGGGGAGCCAACAACTAGAGGCCCCGGTCCTTCAGGACCGGGGCCTTCTGCCTGATTCGAACTGCGGCGGCAGCGCGCCTATCTGTACAGGCGCTTGATGGCGGCCCAAGTGGCCGCCTCAACGGGACTCGCACCCGTGATGTTGATGTCGAACTCAACGGTCGGATCAGGCGTGCCGTCGAACCAGAAGTCGAACAGGTACTGCCCTTCTCCCAGGGACCCGATCCCGTAGTATTCCAGGAAATCGACGCCCAGGAAGTCGACGCTGAAACTCGCCCAAAGCTCGCCGAGCACGGGATCACCTTGAGACGGTCCGTCGTACATGTGGAAGGTCGCAGTGTACGCGGGATCGCTGGGGACAAAAGAGGTCAACGTGAACGATTTCAGTGTTTCGCCAGGGTCTACCTGCAGGATCCAGGCGTCCGAGGTCTCGTCCACGGTGAATCCGATGGTGTTGGGGTTGGGCGTGCCGAACGGGAGGATGAACGCGGAGTTGGGATGCGGCAGGTCGCCGTGGATGGCTTCGTCATACACATAGCCCGCTTGGGCTAACGGCGCGGACCAGACGAGGAGGCCCAGCGCTGCAAGCATCACGTACCTTGTTCCACTGGAACTCCTCTTCATGTCCACTCCTCCTCGGTTGCGGGAAGGTAGCTGGAGGCGTTGACTTGCGCAGCTCCTTTCGAAGCCCGGTCGGCTCTGGGAGTCCTACCTCGCGCTTCGTCAGGCTCTTCCTGCGAACCTGCATGACTCGCTACAGCTATGTCGCAATCCTAGAGGACGCGACAGGTGCCGCACCTCGGCGCCTCCCACATAGTCTAGCAGCCGGGCTGCTGTCGTGTCAAACGCCATACGTGACACGCACCGATCCATGGGTGGTGCGCCCGCTTTCCGGCGCATTGCGACAGCGGTAGTGGAGAGACCGGCCCCCGGCATTGAGACGGGGGCCGCGGCTCAAACACACTCGATGAGATCGGCGGGAGCGTCTCTCGCGATCAACTCTCCAGCCCCATCCTCCTCAGCAGATCGGTGAATCGAGGGTCACCACCGGCGATCTCGAGCATGCGGAATACGGGGAGTTGCGTACGTAGACTGGCGTCGCGCTCCGCGTACGCCTTCTCCAGCCAGTTGAATCCCTCGTCCCTTCTTGCCAGCGCGAAACACAGAAGAGCGATGTCCGATGGCGGGACGCGTCGATGCTTCGAGATCTCCGTCAGCTCCACCAGGGCGCGCTCCGCTTCGTTCACGTTGCCGGAGAGCGCATGGGTAACGCCGATCCAGGCGGCGGCGAGCGGACTCCAGCGACCGAGAACACGCTCCTCCTCACGGAAGGCGGCGAGCGCGTCCTCGTACATCGACTTCTTGAGGTACGCGACCCCCAGGATGACGCGCGTGAGGGTGAAAGCGGGGTCCATCTCCAGCGTTCGCTCCAGTGCGTCGATTGCCGCATCATACTCGCCGGCGACACACAGCAGGAACCCTATGGTTCTGCTGATGGCCAGGGATTGAGGCTCGAGTTCCTGGGCCCGCCTCGCCTCCTCCAGAGCTTCGGCGTGTCCTGCGGTGCGCACGAGGTAGTGCGCGTACCGGTGGTGTGCTGGCGCGTACTGGGGATTGAGCTCTATCGCGCGCCTGAACTCCGCCTCGGCTCCCGCCCAGTCCCAGTCATGCACCATCTTGATGTATCCGAGGGACGCGTGCGCCTCGGCCAGCCCGCCGTCTATCTCGAGGGCCTTGAGGGCGGCCCTCTTCGCGATAGCAGGCGCTTCTGGGGGAGGCGATGCGCTGTACTCCATGAGAGCCGTGTAGCAGTCGGCGACGCCGGCGTACGCTTGCGCGTACTCCGGTGCCAGCTCGATTGCCCTCTCGAAGCACTCGATGGCCTTCGCGAAGCCCTCGTGGGTTCGCTTGTTCCAAAACCAGCGCCCCCGCAGGTAGACGTTGTATGCCTCTGGACTCGCCGTGGGTCGTTTCACCAACCGGGCCTTCTCGTTCCCAAGCAGCTCCAGCTTGAGCTCGTCCACAATGGCGAGCGAGATTTCATCCTGGATGGCAAAGACGTCTTCCATGTCCCGGTCGAACTTCTCGGACCATACGTGGTAGCCGTCCGCGACGCTGATGAGCTGAGCCGTGATGCGGAGCCGGTCTCCCGCTTTGCGGACACTGCCTTCGAGCACCGTGTCGACCCGGAGCTTC
>DAOWCM010000322.1 GCA_030639555.1 Candidatus Eiseniibacteriota bacterium
ACCCTCCTGGCCATCAGCCTCCTTTTCTTCGGCGTCGCGACCGGCGGTCGTGAGGCCGAGCCTGATGTGGGAGACGGTCAATGAGCAGGCACATCGTCCTGATCGTGCCCGAGGGCGGCCCGGAGGACCGACTGGACCACTACCTGGGCACGCACGCCCCAGAGCTTTCCCGGACACGAGCCAAGGAGATCATCGTCGACGGCCTGGTGACGCTGAACGGCGAGCGCGCCAAGCCGTCCACGAGGGTCACCCCCGGCGATGTCATCGAAGGGGATGTGACGGAGCCGCTCGCACCTGCCGCCGCGCCGGAGAATATCCCGCTCGACGTCATGTACGAGGACGACGACGTCATGGTGATCGACAAGCCCGCGGGCATGGTCGTTCACCCGGCGCCGGGCTCGATGACGGGCACCCTCGTCAACGCGCTCCTGGGTCGGGGAGGCGGGCTGTCGGCTGTCGGTGGGCACTTGAGGCCGGGTATCGTTCACCGGCTGGACCGAGACACTACCGGCCTCATCGTCGTTGCCAAGAACGATATCGCGCACAGGGCACTGAGCGAGGCGTTCCAGGCGCGGCAGATCAGGAAGGTCTATCTGGCGCTCGTGTGGGGCATCTTCCGCGAGGCGGAGGGTGTCGTAGACGAGCCCGTCGGGCGCAGGGCGACCGACAGGAAGCGGATGGCGGTCGTCGCGGACGGACGGACGGCGGTCACGTCCTGGCGGGTCAGGGAAGAGTTCCCGTTCGCGAGCCTCCTGGAGATCGGTCTCGAGACGGGGCGCACTCACCAGATACGCGTCCACATGAGTCACCTCCGCAGGCCCGTGATGGGAGACAGCGACTACGGGGGAGACAAGAGCGCCTTCGGTGACGTTCCGCCGCACTACAGACGTCAGGCGAAGCGGGTCAACGCGCTTGCGTCGCGACAGGCGCTGCACGCGCGGGAGATAGGCTTCCCACATCCGTCGGGGAAGGGTGAGGTCAGCGTGTCCTCACCTATGCCGCCGGACTTCGCCGCGCTTCTGTCGGTCTTGAGGTACCCGGACGGCGAGACCGGGCGCGTGCTGGGGATCGACCCCGGCGAGATGAGAGTGGGTGTGGCGGTCAGTGACGAGGGCAGGCTGCTGGCGCGACCGCTGGACACGCTGACGGGCCTCGACGATCGGGGAGTCGCCGCCGCGATTGCCCGGCTCTGTGATGAGATGGACGCTCGCGTCGTGGTCCTGGGCCTTCCGATCAGAATGGACGGCACCACCGGGGCGAGGGCGGTGAGGTCCAGGGAGCTTGCCGTGGCCATCGAAGACGCGACACGCGCCCGGGTCGTTCTTCACGACGAGCGGTTGTCCAGCGCTGAGGCCGTGCGTATCATGCACGAGCGAGGCGAGACGGCCCGGAACCGGAAGGGGAGGGTCGACGAGCTGGCGGCATCCGTGATACTCCAGGGCTATCTGGATTCTCTCGGACGGGGGGATGGATAGGTAGCATGAGAGGCAAGTTCGTTGAAGCAACTCCGCGCGAGCCGCGGGACAGGTCACTGTGGAGCCGCATACGAGCCAAGTGGTTCGTGCGCGACCTCGTCCTGGTGTCGGTCATCGCACTCACCGTGTTCGGTGTGCTGACGCAGGCCTTCTGGTTTCTCGCCGTGCGCGAGCTGGACGGGCGCGTACTCATCAAGATCCCGGAGGGAGCCAGCGTCAGGCGCATCGCCTTGATCCTCGAGGAGAACGGACTCGTCCGCGACCCCGGCAAGTTCGTCCTGGCGACCCGCTTTCTGGGACAGACTCAGAGCCTGCAGGCGGGGACCTACGAGTTCGGTCCCGAGTTCTCGGAGCTGGAGGTGATCCTTGTCCTCAAGTACGGCGAGGTGGCCGGGAGACATCTGACCGTGCCCGAGGGCTACCGCGCGTCGCAGATCGCCGCGCTCCTTGAGCGTGCGCTCGACATCGACCCCGCCGAGTTCATGGACCTCGTCCACGACCCGGAACTCATGGTAGAGCTCGGAGTGTCCGCTCCGTCGCTCGAGGGCTTCCTTCATCCTGACACATACAGGTTCCGGATCGGCACGACGGCGCGCGAGGCCATCGTGCAGATGGTCAGCGAGAGCAGGCGTGTCTTCGATCGGCGCAGAAGGGCGCGCGCCGACAGCATCGACATGAGCGTGCTCGAAGTTCTGACGCTGGCGTCCATCGTGGAGTCCGAGGCCATGCTCGACCGGGAGCGTCCCCACATCGCCGCCGTGTACCACAACAGACTCGAGCACGGATGGCGGCTCGAGGCCGACCCGACCGTGAGATACGCGATCGGCAACTACCGCCGCAAGGTCTACTACGTCGACCTCAAGGTTGACTCGCCGTACAACACCTACAGAAACGCCGGATTGCCCCCGGGCCCCATCTGCAGCCCGGGCGTCGCGTCGATCGACGCCGTCCTGAATCCGCTGGCCGGCACTCAGGACTTTTTCTTTGTCTCGAACGGCGACGGGACTCACACATTCAGCCGAACCTTCGACGAGCACATCAGGGCGCGCAACAGGGCGGCCCGTGCTCAGGAACGGCCCACAGGTGGGGAATTATCGCTTGACAGTGCCGGGGGCGGGTGATAACGTCCAGCCTCGGGCAGGCATCGGGCGGCCGGAACATGGAAAACGCCAAGGCCGCGGGCTTCCTCTACCTGTGAGGGACCGTGTCGGGAGTCAGGAATCTGATCGTCATAGCGTGTGGTCTGGCGCTGATCGCATTCGGTTTTGTGTCTCTGGCCGCCGGGTCGATAACGCTGGCTCCCATTCTCCTGGTCGCGGGCTACTGCGTGGTCATCCCGGTTGGTATCATGGTAGGGGTGAAGAGACGCGAACGGCCCTCGCAGGAGACCGGCGAAACACGGGCGAATAGCTCAGCTGGTTAGAGCACCTGCCTTACACGCAGGGGGTCACAGGTTCGAGTCCTGTTTCGCCCACCACAACCGACAAGATCGACCGGACATGGACTTGAGGATGAGGGCGTTGAAGGGATGCGCCAAGGAGGTGAGGAAAAAACTGTCTGACTGACAACGCTGAGTA
>DAOWCM010000073.1 GCA_030639555.1 Candidatus Eiseniibacteriota bacterium
AGGCTCGAGGGCCGCGACGACCACTCGGATTCCCAGTGACATCGACCTGCCACGGCTGCCGGAGGGCAGAGTGAACCGCACGGCTTTTCCCATCGTTGTATCCGGTCCCTCGGGCGTCGGTAAGTCGACCATCGCCACGAGGGTGCTCGAGGAAGATCCCGGCACGGCGTACTCGGTGTCGGTTACAACGCGCCCACCGAGGCGTGACGAGCGGAATCGCGCGCATTACGAGTTCGTATCGGACGAACGGTTCGACGAGCTTGTCGAGGCAGGAGAACTCGCGGAGTGGGCGGTCGTGCACGGCTTTCGCTACGGTACGCGGAAGCGCGTCATAGACGAGATCGCAGCGTCCGGGAAGAACGTCGTGATGGACGTCGATGTCCAGGGCGGAATGTCGATCAAGAAGCTGTACCCAGAGAGCGTCCTCGTGTTCATTCTGCCGCCGTCGCGCGAGGTTCTTGAGATCAGGCTGCGCGGCAGAGCGACGGACGGCGCGGACGTCATAGAGACGAGGCTCAAGAACGCGATCGGCGAGCTGGACTGGGCCGACAGATACGACCACAGGGTGGTGAACGACGACCTGGACGTGGCCGTCCGGGAGACACTCGACATAATCGCGAAGGAACGACAGGCGAAATCCGAACCGGTCTCGTAGTGGACGAGCCGGGAGAGGCTGATGACAGACGGAGGGTAGCGATGGAGCCGCTCAAGAAGAACGATCTCCTCAAGTACGCGAAGAACGAGTTCCTGGGCGCCATGCTCGCGGCGAAGGTCGCGCGGCGCCTTCACGCGATGGATCCGGACCAGCGACCGGACGCGGAGGCGAAGTGCACCTCACTTGCGCTCAAGCTCATCACCGATGGTGCGGTCGAGTACGAGATCATCGAGACCGAGGAAGAAGCCTCGGAAGACCTCGACGACGAGTAGCCCCGGAGGCGACCATCGAATGGGAGATCTGCTGGCAGGAAAAACGGTTGTGCTGGGCGTCACGGGCAGCATCGCCGCGTTCAAGACCCCGCACATTGTAAGCAGGCTGGCGTCGCTGGGTGCCAATGTCATCGTCGTGATGACGGAGAACGCGACGCGGTTCGTAACGCCCCTGACGTTCGAGACGCTCTCGGGCAACGAGGTCGTTGTCAGCATGTGGCCCGAGACGAAGGTCGGTGTCACGGAGCTCGAGGAGGCCGTGTCGGAGACCGAGCGGCTCAGGCACGTGAGGCTCGGTGAAGCGGCGGACCTTGCCATCGTCGCTCCGGCGACGGCCAACATCATCGGCAAGATGGCCGGTGGGATCGCCGATGACTTCCTGTCGACCGAGCTACTGGCAATGACCTGTCCCGTGCTCGTCGCGCCCGCGATGAACGTCAATATGCTCCTGTCCGACGCGGTGACGGAGAACCTCACGACCCTGAAGGAGCGCGGTGTCGTCATGGTCGAGCCGGAAGAGGGCAGGCTCGCCAGCGGTGCCGTGGGGCGCGGTCGTCTGGCCGATCCCGACGTCATCGTCGACGCGGCGCTCGCCGTGCTGGTGCCCGGGGACCTCGCGGGGAAGCGCGTCGTGGTGACGGCCGGGCCAACCGAGGAACCCATCGATCCGGTACGACACATCGGCAACCCATCGACGGGCAAGATGGGATTCGCGTTGGCGGAACGCGCTCTCTCTCGCGGCGCCGAGGTCGTTCTCATCTCCGGCCGGACGGCGCTCGAGCCGCCCGCCGGCGTGAGATTCGTCCGCGTGGGCACGACCAGAGAGATGCTCGATGCCGTCCTTGCGGAGCTTCCGGAACTCCACCTGCTCCTCATGGCGGCCGCCCCGGCCGACTACCGTCCTGCGGAGGTCGCGGAGCACAAGATCAAGAAGCGCGCGGACATACTGAATATCGAACTGGTCCGGACCGAGGACATCCTGAGCGAGGTCGCGAGCAGGAAGCAGCTGGGACAGGGTGTGGTAGGCTTCGCCGTGGAAACCCGGGACGAGGTGCCCAACGCCAGGAAGAAGCTCGAAGAGAAGAGCCTGGATCTTGTCGTGGTAAACAACCCGATGGTTGAGGGCGCGGGCTTCGGCACGGACACGAACATCGCTACCGTCATCGGGCGGACCGGGCTGGAGGAGAGCGTGGGCAAGGTCTCCAAGAGTGAGCTTGCTGACATCGTCCTGACGTTCGCCATTCACGAACTGGGGTGGGGAAAGATAGATGGCTAGCGGACGCGACGAGGCCAACAAGCTCGCGGCGGAGTACTTCAGACAGCTCGGTGAAGCAGGCGAGACCGAGATCTATCTGCCGTCTGCCCCGGGCCGCGCGGATGCTCCGAGGGCACGCTCGACTGAGAAGACCTCTGATGCCGTAGCGACCCCGGAGGCGCCCGCCGTTCCCGCGACCCCGGAGACGCCCGACGTCCCTGCGGCCGAGATCATCAGGGTCAGGTTCGCATTCTCGAGGGAGGCGACCACGGGCGACATGTTCGCCGGGTCCACGGGACTCGAGACGTGCACGACGCTCGAGGAGGTCGAGGCCAGGTCGGTAGGCTGCCAGAACTGCGAGTTGGCGGTCGGTCGCACGAACGTGGTCTTCGGCGCCGGCAACCCGAACGCGCGCCTGATGTTCATCGGCGAGGCGCCCGGTCGTGACGAGGACATCCAGGGGGTCCCGTTCGTGGGGAGATCGGGACAGCTTCTCAACAAGATTCTCGAGGCCGCCGGGATCGAGCGCGATGACGTCTACATCGCCAACATCATCAAGTGCAGGCCGCCGAACAACCGCACGCCGTTGACCAACGAGATCGAGGCCTGCATCCCATACCTGGGCAGGCAGGTCGCGCTGATCGCTCCGAGGGTCATCTGCACGCTGGGGCTTCCCGCGACGCAGACGCTCCTGGGTATCCGTGGGTCGATGGGGAGTCTGCGAGGGAAGATGTACGTGGAAGGCAACGTCAAGGTCATCCCGACGTACCATCCGGCGGCCGCTCTGAGGGATCCCAAGTACAAGCGACCGATCTGGGACGACATCCAGTTGATCAAGCGGGAGTACGTGAAAGCGTAGGACGTCATCCCCGAAGGGAGAAGAACAGATGGCACAGCGCTCGACAGGCCCGGGGAAGTGACTCACCGGTCACAACAAGGAGGAAGATCATGAAGTGCAACGTCGGTTCCGCTGACCGGATCGTGCGAGTGGTCCTCGGTCTGGCCCTGCTTGCGCTGGGGCTGTTCGTCATCCCAGGCGGTGTCTGGGGGTGGATTCTCATCGTCATCGGCGCCATCTCGCTGGTGACCGGGCTGGCAAGCAGATGCCCGGCGTACGCGCTCTTCAAGATCAACACCTGTAAGGTGAAGTAGGCGAGACCGCGAACCACATCACTAACGGGAGGCGCACTTGATGAAGGCAAAACACATCTTCCCTGTACTCCTTTCATCGACTCTGATCTGCTGGGCGCTCGCGGGCTGCCAGTCGGAGAGCTACGAGGTCCGCTACGAGGTCGCGGTCAACGAGGCCGTGATCGAAGAGAACGTTCCCGAGACCGGTCCCGGGACCGAGGAGATAGCCGTCAAGGTCGAGTGGTCCGCGACGAGCGCTGGTCTGAGCGCCCACTTCACGAACCCCGCTGACACCACGGCCGCGATTCTCTGGGAAGAAGCGAAGTTCTCGTACAGGTCTGAGGAACGGGAGGCCCTGGTCTCCACGGCGCCCCACGCGGGCCCGGAGCTGCCTCGGCCGCCCACGCTGATCCCAGGACTTGGACAGATGGTCGTCGGCATGGTGCCGCGATCGCAGGCCGAGTGGGAGTGGTCCCCCAGCAGGGCGATGGGCGGGTCGTGGAACGCCTCGTCTGAGTTCTTCGGCGTCGCGCTCACCTCCGGTCAGAGCAGGTCCGAGCTGCGGTCCCTTGCGGAGACGGCGATAGGCAAGAGAATGATGATCGAACTTACCGTTCGGACGGGGAGTCGTGTGCTCACCCACATCTTCGATGTCCGCGTGACGGGTGCAGAGGTGTTTGCCTCGTACCATTAGCCAAGTGTGCCGGAGGCGGGTATGGCAACCAAGGAGAGAACAACACGGGAGACGGTGCGGGCGGCCGTGGCCGACCGCATCCCGCCGCAGGCGATCGATGCCGAGATAGCCGTAATAGGCGCGATGCTCCTCGACATGTCGGCGGTCGGGGCGGTCAGTGAGATTCTCGACGATACCGCGTTCTACAAGGGGGCCCACAAGAAGATCTTCAGGGCCGTCATCGAGCTTTTCTCCAAGGAAGAGGCCGTCGATCTGGTCACGGTGACCCAGGAGCTCAAGCGGCAGAAGGTGCTGGATGACGTGGGTGGGGCCGCTTACCTGTCGCAGGTCCTGGGCAGCGTTGCTACGACCGCGAATGTGCGGCACCACGCGAAGATAGTCCTCGAGAAAGCGGTCCTGAGAAGGCTCATCAGCGTCGCGACGGAGGTTGTGCAGGAAGCGTACGACGCGGGGGGCGAAGCTGCCGACATCCTCGACCGGGCCGAGCACGTCATCTTCGAGATCGCTCAGGCGCGCATCCACCGCGACTTCGTGCCGATGCGCGAAATCCTCAAGCACAGCTTCGAGGTCATTCAGGAGCTCTACGACAAGAAGCAGCACGTAACCGGCATCGCGTCCGGCTTCGACGACCTCGACGCGCTGACCTCGGGTTTTCAGAAGGCTGAGCTCGTCGTCATCGCGGGGCGGCCGTCGATGGGAAAAACGGCCTTCGCCCTCAACGTTGCGGCGCACGCCTCGATCGACGGCAAGACGCCGACCGCTGTCTTCAGCCTGGAGATGGGGAAAGAACAGCTGGTCCAGCGCATGCTGTGCTGCGAGGCGCGCGTCGACGGGCACAAGCTTCGGACCGGGTACCTCGCGGACAAGCAATGGTCGAACCTGACGACGGCGGCCGGGCTCCTGTCGGAGTCGTCCATCTACATCGACGACACGCCGTCGATGAACGTGCTCGAGATGCGGTCGAAGGCCAGGAGGCTCAAGGCCGAGGCCGACATCGGGCTCGTCATCGTCGACTACCTCCAGCTGATGCGTGGGCTCGGACGTCCCGAGAACCGCCAGCAGGAGATCTCGGAGATCTCGCGCTCGCTCAAGGCGCTCGCTAAGGAACTCAACATTCCCGTGCTGGCGCTGTCACAGCTGTCTCGGGCGGTGGAGTCGCGGGGGGGCGACCGGAGGCCCATCCTCTCGGACCTCAGGGAATCGGGCGCCATCGAGCAGGACGCGGACGTGGTCATGTTCATCTATCGGGCCGAGCAGTACGAGCGCACGCCCGAGAACATCGGCCGCGCCGAGGTCATCATCGGCAAGCAAAGGAACGGTCCAACGGGAACCGTGCACCTCGCGTTCCAGTCCGAGTGCACACGGTTCGACAACCTAAGCAGGAGGACCGAGGAGCCCTTTGAGGAACTCTAGTTTCGCGCCCGGGCACGCGATCACTCACGCGGGCGCGGGCCTGTTCGGCACCATAGGCCGCGTGACCATCGAACTCGTCACCGAGGTCGGATTCGCGAGCGTCCTTCTCTGGCGCTCCATGCTGGCCATGCGGAAGCTCGGGCGGTCCGCGCCGCTGGTCATCGAGCAGGCACGGCGCATCGGCGTCGAGTCGCTCCCTCTCGTTGTCATGACCTCTGTCTTCACCGGCGCGGTGACGGCCGTCCAGGCGGCCTACCAGCTGAAGGACTTCGTTCCCAAGATCTATCTTGGCACGGCCATCTACAAGTCGGTGGTCATCGAGCTTGGACCCGTGCTGACGGCTCTCGTCGTCGGCGGGCGCGTCAGCGCGTCCATCGCGGCCGAGCTCGGTACCATGCGCGTCACCGAGCAGATCGATGCCATGGACGCGATGGGCATCGACCCGGTCAGGTATCTCACGATGCCGCGCATAGTCGCTGCCCTCGTGATGCTGCCGGTGCTCACGGTGTTCGCGGACATACTGGCCATCGGCGGCGGGTTTTTCGTCTCGAACGCGTCCCTGGACCTGTCGCCCAAGATCTTCATCGAGGGGATGAAGATGTACTTCGTCGCGCGCGATGTTCTGGGTGGACTCGTCAAAGCGTTCGTCTTCGGTGGCATCATCTCGCTCATGGGCTGCGCCGCCGGTCTCCGCACCTTCGGGGGGGCCGTCGGCGTAGGCGCGGCGGCGACGAGGGCCGTCGTCACGAGCTGCGTGCTGATACTGGTGAGCGACTACGTTCTGGCAGTCTTGCTCTTCCAGATCATTTTCGGTGGATAGCCCGGCGGCTGTCCCGTGGAGCGGTGGATGACCGAGAGACTCGACAGCGGCACGACCGCGGGACCCGGCAGCGGCACGACCGCGGGACCCGGCAGCGGCGCGACCGCCAGGCCCGTCATCGAGGTGCGGGACGTCTGGAAATCGTTCGGAGACCAGGAGGTGCTGCGTGGCGTGAACCTCTCCGTCCTCGACGGCGAGACGCTGGTCGTTCTGGGGCCATCGGGGTGCGGTAAGAGCGTACTCCTCAAACACGTGATCGGTCTCCTGAGACCCGACCGCGGCTCGATCGTAGTGGAGGGTCGCGAACTCACGAAGATGGACGGGCGCGAGCTCAAAGACCTCAGGATGCGCTACGGCATGGTTTTTCAGGGCGCGGCGCTCTTCGACTCGATGACGGTCGGGGAGAACGTGGGCCTGCCTCTCAAGGAGCACCGGGGCATCACGGGCGACGAACTCGCGGACCTCGTCGAGACGAAGCTCCGAATGGTCGGTCTGGCTGGAGTGTCGCACCTTGAACCCTCTGAGCTCTCGGGCGGCATGAAGAAGCGCGTGGCCCTCGCGAGGGCGATCGCACTCGACCCGGATATCATCTTGTACGACGAGCCGACCACCGGCCTCGACCCGATCATGGCCGAGCAGATAAACGAGCTGATACGTGCGGTCCAGCGGAAGGTCAACGCGACGTCGATCGTCGTGACGCATGATCTTCACAGCGCGAAGTTCACGGGTGACAAGATCGCCCTGATGCATGACGGGTCCATCGAGTTCGTGGGCACCATCGACGAGCTCAAGTGCAGCGACAACGCCGCAGTCCGCACATTCCTTGCGCGCGGCCGCGAGCCCGAGCCCGACTCAATCGTGGACGGGTGTCTTATCGACCCCGAGGTTTTCGACTGAGTCTCGGGCGCGGGCCGGCGAAGGGCGCGGCCCGACGGGGCGGTATCAACCTGCTTTCTGGGGGAAAGGCAATGACCGAACATGCGAACGAGGTGAGGGTGGGAATCACCCTGACGGTCGCGGGATTGCTGCTCGTGGTGGGCATTCTGTGGCTGGGCGGCTTCTCCTTCGGTGAGAACCGTTACGTGTTCAGCATCATGTTCACAGAGGTCGCGGGGCTGGTTGCGGGGGACAAGGTGACTGTGGCCGGCCTCGACGCTGGTGAGATCCTCTCACTGAAGCTCGCGCCGTTCGGCAAGGTGGTTGCCGAGGTGGAGGTGGACAACGACATCAGGATTCCCATCGACTCGCGCATCTCGGTTGCCAGCTACGGCCTCATCGGGGCGAAGGTCATATCGGTCAGACCCGGCGGAAGCGACGTCTACATCGAGCAGGGCGCCGTCGTTCAGGGCGTGTACGAGAAGGGGCTGGGTGACGTCGTGCACGAGATGGGCGAGGCTCTCGCCGGCATCCAGGCCGTGCTGAAGTCGGCGGACGAGATCCTCACCGACCAGGAGGGCAAGGACCTCGTCAAGGAGGCGCTTGTCAACGCGAACGCCGCCTCGTTCGATCTCAGGCAGGCAACGGCCGACCTCAGCGTGATGGCGACCGAGCTCAGGGCTTTCGTCAGCGAGAAGAAGGACCCGGCCGGTGAGGCCATAGACGCGATGGAGAGCGCCGTCGTCGGGTTCGCAGAAGTGACAGGCGAGCTCAAGATCATCTCCGCGTCGCTTGACTCGATAGTCCGGCGCGTCGAGGGCGGAGAGGGAACACTGGGCAAGCTGGTCAACGAGGACCAGGTGCACGACGAGTTTCTGGCGGCCATCAAAGAAGTGAGGGAACTGGTCGCTGCCATTCGCGACAACCCCAACAGCTTCGTCAGGTTCTCGCTGTTCTAGCCGCGGGCGCCGCGACGCCGGAAGCCCGCCGTTCGTCGTGTGACCGGAGGAGGGGAGGATGGGGGGAAAGAAGAAGAGCGTGTTCTTCTGCAGCGGCTGCGGTCACGAGTCGCCGAAGTGGCTCGGCAGGTGCCCGGGCTGCGGCGAGTGGAACACGTTTGTCGAACAGGTGGTACGGACAAGCCGCCCCCTGGGCAGGTCGGCGACTGCGGCGCGTGAGGCTCCCGTCGCGCTGCCCGACATCACGGCGGACGCCTCGGAGCGGATGCCGACCGGGATTGCCGAGTTCGACCGGACTCTGGGCGGAGGCATAGTGCCCGGTGCGGTCGTGCTGGTCGGTGGCGACCCGGGCATCGGCAAGTCCACGCTGCTCCTTCAGGCCAGCGATGCTATCGCTCGGAGCGGCGAGACGGTCCTCTATGTTACCGGCGAGGAGTCACGCTCGCAGATACGGCTGCGGGCATCGCGGCTCGGCGTCGACTCCGGGCTGATAAGTGTCCTCACGGAGACGGACGTGTCGCACGTTCTGGAAGTCGCGGCGTCCTCACCCCCGAGTGTTCTCGTCGTCGATTCCATACAGACCATCTACCACGCTGACGCCAACGGCTCGCCGGGGAGCGTCTCCCAGGTTCGTGAGGCGGCGGCCTCGCTCGTTCGCTTCGCAAAGGAGACGGGCGTTCCCGTCTTCCTCATCGGCCACGTGACCAAGCAGGGCGCCATCGCAGGCCCCCGGATCCTCGAGCACATGGTCGACACGGTGATCTATTTCGAGGGCGACAAGCGGATGCCCTACCGCATCCTCCGCGCCGTGAAGAACCGCTACGGCTCGACGGACGAGATAGGCGTCTTCGAGATGACCGCCGGCGGCCTGGTCGAGGTCGCGGACCCCTCCGGACTCTTCGTCTCCAGAGATC
>DAOWCM010000391.1 GCA_030639555.1 Candidatus Eiseniibacteriota bacterium
CTGCCGGGAAGCGTTTTCGTCCCCCTGTACTACGATGGCGGCGCGGTCACCGCCCTGTTCGGCCGTGAGGACGACGCCCTGGCCCGCGTGAGGATAGCCGTCCGGGCCAGGGCGTAGGGCTCTCCCGCCGCGTTGACGAACTCGCCACTCCGCGTGTAGTGTTGTCGCAGCGTTCATCCTCTGAGAAAGGAGGCCTGTCTGTGACGACCAGAGTGCTTGTTACCTAAACTCGGACGGGCCTGCCTGCGTCGAGCGACGCCTAGTTTCCGCGTTCCTTCCCCTACTGGCGCACCATCCCCTTCAGTCTTGCCGCACAGACCTGTCCCACACCGCCCGTCTCCATTTCACATCGACAGGGAGAGAATCAGTGTACTCACTCCAGGACCTCGGCTGGGGCCCATTCTTCCAGAACCACATAACTGATCCGCCGGCCGGCCTCTTCCCCGCTCGCGTCGCGGGCCACTCCCACGGCATCTACCGGCTCCTCAGTGCGAGTGGCGACCTAACCGCCTCCGTCGCGGGCAGGCTGGCGCACGAGGCCGCCCAGAGAGCCGCCCTGCCCGTCGTCGGCGACTGGATCCTCGGCCGCCTCGCTTCGCCGGGGCAGGCTGTGATCGAGAACGTCCTCGAACGCCGCACGAAGCTTTCGCGCATCGCTCCCGGCGAGCGTACTGAGGAGCAGATTCTGGCCACCAACGTCGACGTCGTCTTTCTCGTCACCTCCCTCACGCGCGAGTTCAACCCGCGCCGCATCGAGCGCTACCTGGTACAGATCTGGGAGAGCGGAGCGCGTCCGGTGATCGTCCTCAACAAGGAGGACCTCGTGGAGTCGCCGGACGAATTCCTCAGGCAAGTGGAGGAGACCCCGCTCGTCGACGTGCTGCTCACCAGCGCTACGACCGGCTCCGGCATCGAGCGACTGCGCGGCCGCCTGGGCGCCGGCGAGACGGCCATCTTCGTTGGCTCGTCCGGAGTCGGTAAGTCGTCGATCATCAACCGTCTGCTCGGCGACACCGTCCAGGCCGTTCGCGCTGTCCGCGCGGGCGACGATCGGGGCCGGCACACGACGGCAGCTCGCGAGATGCTCCTCCTACCGGCCGGCGGCGTGATCATCGATACGCCCGGTCTGCGTGAGCTCCAGCTGCTCGCCGATCCGTCAACGCTCGGCCAGACCTTCCCCGACGTCGACAAGCTTGCGGCCGACTGCGCTTTCCGGGACTGCATGCACGTCTCGGAGCCCGGCTGCGCGGTGAAGGCTGCTGTAGAGGACGGAGCGTTAGACGGCGCACGCCTTCGCGGCTACCACAAGCTGCAGCGAGAGCTGGACTACGCGGAGCGCCGCACTGACCGGTCCTCGCAGCTCGCCGAGAAGCGCAAGTGGAAGCAGATACAGAAGCAATACCGCCAGCGCTGCCGAGAACGGGAGCGCTAGTCCCCTACCTTCTCTACCGTTGATACGCCAGAAGTGCTCACGTTGCCCAGGCTGGGGTCGCCCAGGTAGCGTAGCCTCGAGGCACCACTGACATCGACGGGAGCGATTCGGTCCTGCGCGCGCACCGTGAGGACGCGGCTACTCGAGATGAAAGCTGTGGATCACCTCGTCCAGGGTTGCCTCATCCTGTTCAAAAGTGGCGGGCATGCTGAAACCCATGACAAAGAAAGCCTGAGTTCCCTGAATTACAATCACATACTTGCATTTGAGAGCGTAGCCCTCCATCGTGGCGCTGAACACGATCTCGTAGGCTGGGGTCCCATCGTCCAGCGCTATCTCGTCTTCGGAAACCAACTCATAGTCACCCCAGATTTGACCCATCCCCTGGCTTAGCTGCGATCCATACTCAGCAAGGGTGGTTCCCTCCTCCGCTGGTTGTACAGCAACGCTCACACTGGGGAGTCCCTCCACAGATGCGAGGGCGACGACCTCCTCGGGACGACTTGTAGGAGTCTCCATCCATCCTGCGGGGTAGCTTATGGAGAAGCCATGCTCAGCGCTCGTGTAGGTGCCTGCCGGGCCGGGAGTTGGGGCGACATAGGTATAGGTTGGCAGTAACCTGAAGCTATCCATTACGGCACCTACTAGCTCTTCCTGCTGGTCAAAAACGGCAGGCTCTCCCCTTACCCCAACCCAAAAGACCTGCTTGTCACGCACCAACATGACGGACCTGAACTTCTCGACTTTCCCGGCCCCGATGTCTCCTTCGCCCACCATTTCGTAGCCGGGGGTGTCTTCACCTATGGTAACGTCACCCTCCGAGGTCAGCTCGAACTCGGGCATGTCTTCCATGTATGTTCTGCTTTCTGATACGGCGTCGGCCAGGGCGATCTCTTCGGTCCTGTACTCCAGGGACA
>DAOWCM010000275.1 GCA_030639555.1 Candidatus Eiseniibacteriota bacterium
ACAGGTTCGACCAGACACTCATCTCGTACGCCCTCGATGACGGCGAGGGGTTGGACTACATCGCGGACAGCTACGTCTCGTACGGGAACGACGGCTATCACTTCAACATGGCCATCAACTCCGGAACGAACTACGCGGTGGGAAGCATCATCGCCAACGCCCTCCACGAGGCGGCCGACCACCTGCCGGTCTACGCCGACTTCCAGGTACCTGCCCGCATCGGCGCACAGACGGCGATGGACTTCGGGGATGCCATCGTGGGTTCGTTTGTCGCGCTTCCGCTGATCGTGGAGAACGTCGCGGTTCCGCCCGCCGACGAACTCGACTACACCCTCGCGGCACCGGACGGATTCAGTGTCGCGAGCGGGCCACATGAACTGGCGGTCGGCGCCTCTGCGGACCATGACGTCTCGATGGACACGTCGTCGGCCGGCGTCCTCTCGGGCACACTCACGATCGCATCGGACGACGTCGACTATCCGTCGTGGAGCGTGGCGCTGTCGGGCACGTCCCTGGATCATGCCGTTCCATCTCTCAGCGACTCCGGGGTCCTCTTCACCGATACTCTGGACTTTGGCGCTCACGGAGAAGGTGAGTTCCCGACACCGGAGCTCCGCGTGTTCGATCACGGTTACTCGGAACTCCAGGCGGTTCTCGACATCCACTCCGCAGAGATCGCGGGTGGTGAGGGCCGCTTCGGGTTCGTGGGAGGATTCGCCCCGCAGAGCGCGGGAGCGAGCCCGGCCGTCTTCACGCTGGAGTTCGACGATGCCGGCGCAGCGCCGGACCACCTCTACTCGGCCGTCCTGACGCTGCGCACGAGAGACGATACCTCAGTCCAGGGCTGGGCTGACCTGGACAGCCTTCGGGTTCACCTGAGCGCATTCGTGCAGAGCGGCTCGTCGGTGCCTGAGAACGAAGTGAGGAGCTTTGCGCTCGCCTTCGGTTCCGCCAATCCGTTCCGAGATGAGGCGATACTGGCTCTGACAATACCGAACGACGGGCGAGCGCTCGTGCAGGTGTACGACGTGACGGGGCGCCTCATCCGAACCCTGGTCGCCGGTGAACTCCCCGCGGGGACGCATCGTGTGACGTGGGACGGGAGAGACAACCTGGGCAGGCCGTGCGCCTCGGGCGTCTACTTGAGCCGGGCGAGCTGCGGCCCCGACACGGACATCCGGAAGCTGGTGCTGCTGCGCTAGCAACGACCACGGGGTGACAGACAAATGAGAGCATCGCTCGTCATTGGGATCCTCCTGGCGTCCGCCGCGGTGGCATCCGCCTCGCAGACGACGTCCCTCGCCACGCGCGGACCCCTGCCGCCGTCTGCCTGGCCGGCGCTCCCCACGACGCCCGCTCATCTGACTGTCCCCCCACCCCGTGACACCTTCTACTGCCAACCTCCGTCATGCGACTACGCGGTGAACGCCTCTACGGCCTTCGAGTCGGAGGTCGCTGACGACCTGCCCGAGTCGCTGGCAGGACGGACCATCCGTGAGGTGACACTCTACGTCACTGAGTGGGGATCCGACGAGTGGGTCGAGCCCGCGGGCGTGGTCATCCGTTTCTACGACGGGAGATGCCCGCCTCCGCTCGAGCCCGCGATCGTCTGCAGCTTCGCGTGGAGCGAGCTCACGACAGATCTGGAATGCATGAACCCTCCGGTGAGGATCGTCTACTCGGCCACGGCCGTTCTTCCGACCCCGGTCACGATAACGACGGACATGTCGCTCGGGGCCTACGTCGTGACGGACTGGCCACACCAGCCCTACGCGGGGCTGACGCTGACAGAGCCGGACGAGGTGCATGGGTGCGGGGAGCTGTACTGGGACAACGAGACGCACGGCGCGCCACGATGGACCCCGCTGTCAACGGTGACGGAGATCGCGGCGGACCTCGCCTACTGCCTCGCCGGAGAGGGCACGGGCCTCCGGGATGAGATATCCTGGGGGCAGATGAAGAGCCTGTTCAGGTAGCGGCCGGACTCAAGGCTACCACGCGTAGTCGAGAACCACGTGGGCCCTCTTGCTCTCATCCTCCTCATACTCTCGCGAGGCGAAGACGAACCGGTCGGCCACGTGGTCTACCGGCGTATCGACAAGAAGACCGAAGTTATCCCGATCGTACACCAGCCAGTCACTGAAGTAGGTCCCCACGGAAACCTCATACCACCTGTCCTCGTAGGTCGAGTGCGCGATCGACGCGTCCGTGACGGGCGAGTTCGCCCAGGTCACGACGTGTTCGAGCCACGGCGCGATCGGGCGCCCCACCAGGATGGTTCTGTGCTCGTCGTTGGTCTCTACCCACGTGTTGTACAACCGGAGAGTCGCGGCGGAGGGCTCGGCCGTTTCCTCGAGACCGTCCAGCGAGAAGAGGATGAAGAACCGCTCGTGACGGATCTGGTCGTTGAAAAGTCTCAGTTCGGGATTCCCTCCGAAGTTCGTGTCAGGGTCGTGGTTCATGACTCCGGCATCGGCCGTCGACCACAGTGTCACCGTTTTCAGTATCAGCACGTTCACATCGAACTGGTAGTTCTCCGAGTCCGGGTGCACATTCGCTGAGAACGACCTGTAGTCGTCCTTCGTGACCGTCATCAAGTACGAGATCTGTTGGAGGTTCGGATACTCGTAGAAGCCGAGCGAGTCGGTCATGACGATCATGTCTCCGATCTGAACGGCGGCCCCCTCCAGGGGTCCGAGCGTGGCGTGGCTCACGTAGCCGAACAGCCGCGCCGGTCCGATGGAGAGGCTCATGTAGATGTCGTGCACCGTTGATTCCTCGACGGTCACAACCTGGGCGTAGCCGCTGTAGCCCGCCGCGGACGCGTAGACAACGCGGTCACCGGGAGGAATACCGTCGAGACTGTAGCTGCCGTCCGCGGCAGAGACCGCGGCGAGACCCTCACACTCGACGAAGGCTCCGGGGATGGGTATCGACGACCCGGCGATCATCACCTTGCCGACGAGCGAACCTGAGAGGTCCGACGTGAAAGCGCACGAACACAGCGAGAGGGCGAGGGCCAGCCCGCTCGCAACTGCCAAGACTCGACACACGCGCACAGAAGACATAAGTCCCCCTCAGGACATCCGGGTGACCTGCTCAAAGGAATGCACCTCCACTCTACCGTCGTGGCCTCTCGCTGTCAATCTCCGAGAGAGACAGCGCGAGGGCGAGCGACCCGTCCTCCGCCGCCCACCGGTAACCGCCGCTACCCGCCGGTGACCGCGATCTCCTCGAGCGCGATGTAGGGCACGATGCTGCCGAACATGCGCTCGTGCTCGCTGGAAATGGCGGTGATTCTCGTGAGCAGCTCGAACGTGTTGCCAGCGATCATCGTCCCGCAGAGAGGCTCCGCCAGCTTCCCGCCCCGGATCATTCTGCCGCCCTTGACGGACCCGGAGAAGTCCCCGCTCACCGGGTCCGCGTTCCCGGAGAATCGCGTCGCCAGCACGCCCCGGTCGATCCCCGCGATCATGTCGGCAAGTGGAGTTTCCCCCGCCGCCACGATGACGTTGGTGGTCGAGACGAGTGGGACGGCGGACGCCCCGCCTCCCGCGTGACCGTTGCTGCGGCGATTGTCTTTGCGTGCCGTGTAGGCATCGTAAAGGAAGTTCCGCAGCACCCCCGCCTCGATGAGTGGGAGCACCGCAGGCCTGAGCCCCTCCCGG
>DAOWCM010000072.1 GCA_030639555.1 Candidatus Eiseniibacteriota bacterium
CCCCCGAACTCGCCCTCCGTCGTCACCTGGAAGTCCCTGAACTGATCCTCGTCGAGGAACATGGAGTAAGGGTCGAGGGAACCGAGCATGCCTCTGATGGCACCGTACATCAGCTCCTTCGAGTCAACGTCCTCGACGTATCCTCGCTCCACCTTGTCCAGAGTGTCCGTGAAGAGGTCGAGGTATGAGTAGATGTCCTTCCTGGCGCTGACCCGCTCGACGAACCACCCGCCTACGAGCACCCCAACCAGGAGCGCGACCAGAATCGGTGTTGCTCTTCTCATTCGTCTCGTCATGGTGTCCTTCCCGTTCGCATGCCCCGCTCTCCGAGGAGCTCATCGACAGCGGCCGTCACCTGCGCCTCTACCTCCTCGCGCGAGAGCCTCGCATCAATGACCACGAACCGCGCCGGCTCCCGTCTCGATAATTCCAGGTAGACCTCCCTCACCCTTCTGTGAAAGTCGAGCACCTCGCTCTCTATACGGTCGCGCGCGTGCTCTCCACGTCCCCTGACGAGTCTGTCCAGGCCCTCCTCGGGGTTGAGGTCCATGAGGAAGGTCACATCCGGTTTGACGCCCTTCGTGGCGACTTGGTTCAACGCTTCCACGGTCGCAGGGCCGAGCCCCCTGCCGCCGCCCTGATACGCCACGCTGGCATCACTGAATCTGTCTGATATGACGACCTCGCCCGCCTCGAGCCCCGGGATGATCACCCTGGCGACGTGCTCCGCGCGGGAAGCCAGGTAGAGGAAAAGCTCAGTGGCCGCCTCCATGCCGGTGTGTCCGGTGTCCAACAGGATCTCTCTGAATCGCTCGCCGAGCGGCGTTCCACCGGGCTCCCGACTGAGGGTCACGGGCACGCCGTCGGCGCGCAGCCGCTCAAGCAGCGCCTGTGCCTGCGTGGACTTCCCGCATCCCTCCACGCCCTCGAACGTGATGAAGAGACCTGGGTACCGAGACATGAGAAGTCCCCCGTGGCGCCGTGTGTGAACGAGGCCGGGCGATGCCCGGCCTCGAAGATGATCGTCTGAACCTCGTGGCCGCCGCGTGGGAGCCAAGCTCCCTCGAGCTAGCTCGAGCTAGCTCGACAGCTCCTCGACGAGTTCCTGCTGCGCGTCCTCGGGAGTGTTCTCCACGGAGGACCAGTTTTCCTGAGCGTGCTTGGTGATGTAGTCCTCGGTCGCTCGCCGGGCCTCGTCATCGGTGTACTGAACCGGCGGTGACTTGAAGAAGTACGAGGACGGTCCCTCGACGGCCCCCGTCAGACCGTTATCGAGCGCGAGCTTCATGCAGCGGACGGCGTCGATCATGACACCGGCCGAGTTAGGCGAGTCCCATACCTCGAGCTTGAGCTCGGCATTGAGCGGGACATCGCCGAAGGTCGTGCCCTCCATCCGCACGTAGGCCCACTTCCTGTCGGTCAACCACGGGATGTAGTCGGACGGGCCGATGTGGACGTTGTCCGAACCGATGTCGTAGTCAAGCTGCGACGTCACGGCGTTCGTCTTGGAGATCTTCTTCGACTCGAGACGGGAGCGCTCGAGCATGTTCAGAAAGTCCGTGTTCCCACCCACGTTGAGCTGGCTGGTCCTCTCGAGTCTGACTCCCCTGTCCCGAAAGAGCCTGGTCAGCACACGGTGCACGATGGTCGCGCCGACCTGTGACTTGACGTCGTCTCCCATGACCGGCAGGCCCTTCTTCTCGAAGCGCTGCTGCCAGTACTGCTCACGGGCGATGAAGACCGGGATACCGTTGACGAAGCCGCACCCGGCTTCGAGGATCTGCTCAACGTACCACTTGGTCGCCTCTTCGCTGCCGACGGGCAGGAAGTTGACCACCACGTCGGTCCCGGTGTCCTTGAGGAGTTCCACGATGTCCTCGGTCGACCCGGGCGCCTTCTCGATGATCTCGGAGAGGTATTTTCCCAGACCGTCGTGCGTCATGCCCCTCGCCACCCTTACACCAAGATCCGGCACATCGCTGAACTTGTAGGTGTTGTTCGGCTTGGTGAAGATCGCCTCAGAGACATCCCGTCCCACCTTGTTCTTGTCGATGTCGATCGCGGCCGAGAACTCGATGTCACCGATGTGGTAACCGCCGAGATTGACGTGCATGAGTCCAGGCACAAACGCATCGGCCGGCGCGTTCTTGTAGTACTCCACTCCCTGCACGAGGGAGGACGCGCAGTTCCCCACTCCGATGATCGCTACTCTGACTTTGTTCTTCCCGCCCATGAACGCTACCCCCAGTGATGCGTAGAGTGGCCGCCGATGGTCAGTCCCTGGTGGCGACCAGAACGTGACGGATACGCTGTATCGCCGTCAGATTGGCGAGCACGGCAAGCACCCAGATCGCCACTCTGAAGGCCCCGGCACCCAGCAGCGCGCCGGCGATGAGTATGACCATGCGCTCGGGCCGCTCTGTAAGTCCGACCTCGCAGCTCGTGCCTACCGCCTCAGCGCGCGCCCGCGTGTAGCTGACCATCAGAGAACCGGCGAGCGCGGCGAACACCGCCACTGCAGTCCCAACCTCCGGCGCCTCCTGAGTCCTGGCCATGTAGTAGAAGAGTGCCCCGAGCAGCACGACGATTTCAGAGTACCGGTCGACCGTCGAGTCGAGAAAGGCGCCTGACGCTGTCGCCCCGTTCCCGGCTCTGGCGGTCTCGCCGTCTATCATGTCGCAGAGACCCGCGAGTATCAACAGGATGCCCGCGCGCAGAAAGTGCCCGGTGGCGATGCCCCATCCGGAGAAAACAGACAGGACCAATCCCGCGAACGTGATCGCTGCGGGAGGGATCCCCAGATCGGCCACGAGTCGCGCGGCGGGACCAAGGAGTCCACTGACTTTGCTCTTTAGCCTGCGAGCCGACATGCTCGTACACTCACCTCATGACGGAGAACTCCGGACGGCACTCCCCCGTGGACACTGCAGTCTAGCACTCACAAAAGTGAGGTGTCAACCTCTTCCCGTATGGTCCCGCCTCGACCCCCATCCTTCCCCGGGCATCCGACCACGACGACGATCTCTCCCTTGAGACGCCGGCTCTCGGCCATCGCCGACAGCTCCCCCAGGGTCCCGCGCAGGACCTCCTCATGGACCTTGGTCAGCTCGCGGGCGACCACGGCCTTCCGATCCCCAAGCACCTCGTGCATGTCCTTGAGAGCCGCAGCGATCCTGTGGGGCGACTCATAGTAGACCACGGTGCAGGAAAGGCCGGCGAGGGAGGCCAGCTTGCTCCTGCGCTGACCGCTCTTTCGGGGCAGGTAGCCGGCGAAGTGGAAAGGCTGCGGTGGGAGCCCGGCGATCGACAGCGCCGCGACCACCGCCGAGGGGCCGGGAACAGCGATCACCTCGAGCCCTCGTTCCGCGCACGAGGAGACCAGGCGGTAGCCCGGGTCGGCCACGAGCGGCGTTCCCGCATCACTGACGAGCGCGATGTCCTCGCCAGCCTCGATGCGCTCCACCACCTCACGAGAGGCTCGCTCCTCGTTGTGATCGTGGTAGGGTATCTGGCGCGTCGTTATGCCGAAGTGAGTCAGGAGTTTCCTGGTGCGTCTCGTGTCCTCGGCGGCGATCGCATCGACGGACCTCAGGATCTCTATCGAACGCGGCGTCGTGTCGCCCAGATTGCCGATGGGCGTCGCCACGACGAACAGCCGTCCAGCCTCCACCGCTCCGTCCGAATCCGCCACCTCTTTCATCCTCCGGATGTACTGGGTACGATCGAATCGAGGATGCTGACGAGCGCCACACGTTCAGAATTACGCAGCCTGAAGACCACGTCCGTCGGCGTCTCGCCAACCCTCATCGGGGTCCCGAATCTCACACCTCGTGCCTCGATGTCGTTGATCGTCGCTGACGTCACACGGCGTGCGAGGAACACGGCCCTGCGGTTTCCCTGACCGAAGGGCTTCATCAGCTCGAGCTCTCGCCCGAGCTCGGGTGTCGTCTCCTCGAGCCGGAGCTCCGCGTCGATGCGGCGGGGGTCCGGCGCCGGCGGATTCGACTGGACGAAGTCGTCCATTCTCTCTTTGAACCGAGGCATCTGAGACGGGACCATGGAGAACCCGGCCGCGCGCGGATGCCCGCCGTACCCGATGAAGAGCTCGCGCATGGTAGCGAAGGCCTCGACGAAATTGAACCCCACGGGCCCCCTCGCTTCCCCCACCACCTCCGAATCGCGCCTGCCGACCATGATCACGGGACGCCCGGTCTCCTCGGTGAGCCTGGAGGTGACGTAGCCAGCCGTGCCGATCGGCACCTCCGTCTCGAGGATGATCACCGGAGACGACACGGCGGCGCCGTCACGCTCGAAGTCCTCGCGTACTTTCCTCCATGCAACCACCGCGGACTCCCGCCATCTCTCCTGGCGCTCAAAGAGCGAGGCAGCGAGAGCGCGGGCATCGTCCGGGTCCCGCGTCGCCAGAAGGTCGAGGGACTTCTGCGTGCCCGGGGAGTCGCCCGGGGCGCGCCCCAGGAGCCGTCCGAGCGAGTTCCGCACGTCCTCGGGAGAGAGTTCCCGACCCCAGAGGCGTCCCTCCTCCAGCGCGGCCCTTAGGCCCACGCGGTCCGTCCCGGGCGCCGCGGCGAGCCCCTGCGTCACGATGGTCCTGTTGTCGCCCGTCAGTGGGACCTTGTCCGCGATGGAGCCTATGGCGGCGAGCGCGAGCGACTCCTGTCGCCATCCCGGGCCGTACCAGGGAGCGTTCTCACCGGCGGGTCCGAACCTGCCGCGCAGCTCGTCCAGGAGGAGATCGGCCACCCTGAGCGCCACACCGACGCCGGCCATGAACCTGTAGGGGAAGCGCGAGTCGGGCAGCTTGGGATTGACTATGGCGACGGCGGGAGGCAGCTCCGGCGGGATCTCGTGGTGGTCGGTGACTATCGTGTCGATCCCGAGCTCGTTGCCGTAGCTGATGAACTCCCTGTCGCTGACGCAGCTGTCGACGGTGACGATGAGGCCGACCCCCGCCCCGTGCAGCCGGTCCAGCTCGGCGCGGCTGAGCCCGTGCCCCTCCGTCTTCCGGTCCGGGATGTATGAAACGACGGAGGCGCCCAGCTGGTCCAGCGTCTCCATCATGACCGTGGTCGCTGTCACCCCGTCGGCGTCGTCGTGGCCGTGCACCGCGACAAGCTCCTCCGACTCAAGCGCCGACCGCACCCTCTCCACCACCCGGCCCGCGTCCGGCAGCAGGTGCGCGTCGGGAAGAGGATCATCGGAGGCGGCAAGATAGCGGGCCGCATCGTCCGCGGAGCCGACGTCCCTGGCCGCGAGCACGCGAGCGAAGGGCTCCGAGATCCCGGCCGCACGACTGATGTCGGAAGCCAGTCCGGGCTCGACGGTCGCCAGTCTCCATTCGTATCTGGATCCGCTCAGAATCATCTGGCCACCTTGGATGCAGAGAGGCCGGGTGGGAACGGCCCACCCGGCCCCTGACCGCTCGGGCTAGCCCTTGTCGTTCTTTGCCTTCATGAAGTGCTCGACGATGTCGATCGGAACCGGGAACACGATCGTCGAGTTCTTCTCGACGGCGATCTCGCTCAGCGTCTGGAGGAAGCGGAGCTGAATGGACGTGGGCTCAGTAGCCAGCACGGCGGCGGCCTGGGAGAGCTTCTCGGAGGCCTGAAGCTCGCCGGCCGCATGGATCACCTTGGCGCGTCGCTCTCTCTCGGCCTCGGCCTGCTTCGCTATCGCGCGCTGCATCGTATCGGGGAGGTCGACGTGCTTGACCTCGACGGCCGAGACCTTGATGCCCCAGCTGTCGGTCTGGCGGTCCAGGATCGACTGCAGCTCCATGTTTATCTTCTCCCGCGCGGACAAGAGCTCGTCGAGCTCCGCGCCGCCGATGACGCTCCTGAGCGTGGTCTGGGAGAGCTGAGAGGTCGCGTAGTTGTAGTCCTGCACCTCCACGATGGCCTTGTCCGGCTCGAAAACGCGGAAGTACACGACCGCGTTCACCTTGACGGAGACGTTGTCCTTCGTCACCACGTCCTGAGGCGGCACGTCCATGGCGACTATCCGCAGGCTGACGCGAACCACGCGGTCGATGAAGGGTATGACGAGGATGAGCCCGGGACCCCTGACCCCGGCCAGCCGCCCCAGCCGGAATACGACGCCCCGTTCGTATTCTCTCAGCACGTAGATCGACATCTTGAGGAGAACGAGCACTACCAATGCAATGATCAGGATTCCGCCCATGCGGCACCTCCTATCCGACCGGCTTCACCTTCAGGACCATTCCAGCGACGGACTCGACCTCGACGGCAGCACCCGACGCCACCTCCTCGTCCGAAACGGCGTTCCAGTACTCGCCGTGGACGTGGACGCGACCCCCGGGCCGAAGGTCCGTGACGGCCACGCCTCTCTCACCTATCATCCCGGCCCTGCCGGTGCGAACCCGCCCCGACTGCGCCGCGAGCCCTACCGGGACCGCTATCAGGAAGAACACTATCAGAAGCCCCATCGCCGGGAATATCGCGTTCTGCCCCAACCCGAAGAGGCGGAACAGGGCGCCCAGAAGCTCCAGAAGCCCAGTGAACTCGCCCATCTGCTCCTCCGTTCGGATCCACTCTGATCCAATGCCTCAGGAGTGAGATCATCTCCTGCTTCATCCTGCGACACAGTGGAGCACCTGTCAACCTCGTTCGGTCCGACCGCCGGCGCCGTCGACCCCGCGCCGGCCCGCGTCCGTGTGGTCGCTACGTCTCTGCACCTCAGGTCCGGTACAGGAAGAGAGGCGGGAGATCGCCGATCTCCCGCCTCTCTGGGTATGCGCGTACAACGAAGGGTCGCAGCTACTTCACGAACTCCTTGAGCGACTTGCCGGCCTTGAACTTCGGGTAGTAGTGGGCGGCAACGCGCTTGGTCTTGTCGGTGCCCGGGATCCGCCAGTCGCGGGTGGGCCGGTGGTCCGCACTGAACGTGCCAAAACCGGTGACCTGAACCTTGCCCTTGGCCTTAAGCTCACCGGAGATGATGCCGCCATCGATGCCGAAAAGCGCGTCAATAACATCCTTGGCGGCTCTGTTCGACATTTCCGCTCTTGCAGCCAGCTTCTCGACCAGTTCAGCCTTGTTCATCCCTTAGCCCCCTCTCAGCCTTCTGCCTGCGAACGCTTCCACAAAGAATGCCCAAAACGTGGGGGCAAACTACAGCACACCCCGCATCTTGTCAATAGGAATCGTCCGCGAAGCGCCTAGAACCGGGCCTTTCCCCGAAACAGGAACAAGTCGAACATACTGAGCACGGGAACAGAAGCCCGCTAGCGGACCGAACGCTGGATAAACCTCTTGCCGGCCTCCGCCTTTATCTCGGGCAGCGCCTTGACGTTGATGCGGAAGTAGTACTGCCACTCCCCCTCGAAGTAGCGTTGGGTGAACCGGGCCTCCCAGCAGTGGAGATCCCTGTAGATGGTGTACTCCTGGCTGGCGACCTCTCCCTCATCGAGGTCGTAGTGCAGGGAGTAGTTCAGCCGCCAGCGCTCGGACGGAGAGAACGCGAGCCCGCCGTCGACCCAGTAGGAGGCATTGGCGGGGTCGGCGCCCCGGGAGTAGCGGAAGGTGAGCGAGCCGTCCCACGCCTTCTCGCCCGGGAGAGACCCCATCGACTGAGCTTCCAGTTCGCGCCTCAGCTGCTCAGCGGGAGAATCTGTCTGTGCGACGCGGTCCTCCCACGGTTCCGCCGACACCGCGGAGGGCTCTCCCCTGAGGTTGACGGTGGTCGTGATGGCCGAGTTCTCTATCGCGCCGCTGTAGGCGTCGTGGCGGGCGTTCCATCTCATCGAGACCGCGGGCCCGGGGCGGATCTCCAGCCCCGTGACCAGGTCCGACCACGGACGGTCGTCCTTCTTGAGATTGTACGACGTCGATGTGGAGAGCCGCACGAGATTATCTATCTTCCGCTCCGACTCGCCCGAACCCAGCTTCACCTGCAGCTTGTTGACGAGCGAGAGGCCAACTGACTTCTTCGAACGGGGCGTCGAGCCGAATCCGCTGAAGGTGTAGAAGCGGTCCTGCCCGCTCTCGTTGAAGTACTGCGGGAACTCGGGCGCCCACGAGAACGACGCGGACGGCTCCATGACATGCCTGAGGGCCGAGAGGCCCAGCTTCCCGGGGAAGAACGTGCCGTAGACGGCGGTCCTCGCCGACAGGCCCGCGTCATAGGTGAAACGGCCGGGGAACTTCGTGCCGTCCTTGTCGCGATCGTACCAGTCCTGTCTGAAGTTGAGCCGCGGCGACAGGTTGAGCCAGCCCAGGTACTTTCCGCTGCCACTGAGGGACCCCTTGACGCCCACGCCCTGGCGCACCACCGTCTCGTCCCCGGCCCTGTCCCGGTCGTTGACACCCCGGGCGCTCCAGCCGAACGAGACCTTCTTGAGCCACGAGACGTACCCCGGCAGCTCTCGCTCCGAACCGACTATCGGCTGCTGGGTGGCCGTCAAGTCGACCTTGGGCAGGAGCTCGCTGACGGTCTCGGCGTCCAGCTGCTCGCGCCGGTCGACCGTCACGCCGAGTGAGTGCCTGCTCCACCTCCCCCTGACCCAGAGCTGGGAGCGGAGGCTCCTGTTGAGGCTCTCCTGAATGCCCTGGTTGGAATCGCTCGCGTAGGTCGCGTCGCTCCGGAAGTCGCCGGAGGCGCCCGCTGTCCACACCCTGCCCATTTCCTGTCTGTGGCTGAACTTGAGGTCCCAGCGGCGCTTGTTGTAGAGAAGCTCCTGCATGAAGGACGCCTTGAGGCTGCCCGAGAGCACGTACCGCCGCTTGTATCTGGCTTCCACGTGCCCGATCCATCTCGTCAGCTCGTAGTAGTCGGCCCACACGGACGCGTCCCAGTAGTCGCTCGGCGCCCAGTAGTACCCGAAGTTCCGCACGAACCGGCCCTCGCCCTCCGTGATCCCGAGCTCGAGCTGGGGAAGCAGGAAGCCGGAGTGACGCTCCTTCCTGATGGGGAAGACATAGAACGGCAGCGCAAGCACCGGGATCTCGCCGATGTAGAGGATGACGGGCTTCGCGACGACCTTGTCGTCCAGGTAGATCTTCATCCTGTGCGACACCAGGCAGTAGTGAGGGTC
>DAOWCM010000227.1 GCA_030639555.1 Candidatus Eiseniibacteriota bacterium
CGCGAGCTGCACGTCCAGCAGGTTCGGCAAGGGCAGTTCCTGATCTACCGGGAACTTGGAGACGGTCTTTCTCTCAACGTTTCGAGGTCCGATCAATGTTCTCTCAGCCTCCGTCCGGTGATAAGGATGCGCTCGCTGTCACAGGCATCCGCACTTCCAGAGAGCTTCCGACCCGGGCGGCACCGCCCGGCCGTCGGTACTGCTAGTACCAGACCCCGCGGTCTCGGGCTCGAACGCTCCAAGGCGGGACACCGGATACCGGCACCCGCTGTGACCGCGAGGGCCCGGCACATGCGCTACTTGATTTCGGCCTTGGCTCCGGCCTCCTCGAGCTTCTTCTTGACTTCTTCGGCCTCGTCCTTCGATACGTCCTTCTTGACGACCTGGCCGGGGTTGTCCACGATGTCCTTGGCCTCCTTGAGACCGAGGTCGGTGACCTGACGGATCACCTTGACGACCTGGAACTTCTTCTCGCCGGTTTCGGTGAGGACGACGTCCCACTCCGTCTTCTCCTCGTCGGCTCCAGCGGCGGCTCCGGCAGCCGGTGCGGCCATCATGGCCATCGGCGCTGCCGCGCTGACGCCGAACTTGTCCTCGAGAGCCTTGACCAGCTCGGCCATTTCGAGAACGGTCATCTTCTCGATGGATTCCAGGATCTTCGCGATGTTCTTGCTCGGTGCGGCCTTCTTCTCTTCGACCTTCTTCTTGACCGCCGGCTTCTCGGTCGTCTCCACGGCTTCGTTCTTCTCGTCTGCCATCATTCACCTCCGACGTGTTAGCTACCTCAAAGGATCGCTCAGTTGTGCTGTTTGCTGCTTCCGTCTGCCGCTATGTGCTGCCGATCGCCTCGATCGATCTCAGGGCTCAAACCCAGACATGCTCCGGGGTGATTCACCGTTTCCCCCGACGCGGCTGGCCCTCTCTGACCGACCAGAGGTCCTTGAATCCTCAAGCTCTTAAGCGCCCGACTCGGCGCCCTTCTGCTTGGCCACCGCGTCGAGCGTGGCGACCAGCTTCCTCGAAAGCTCGTTCAGAAGCCTGGCGAGGCCCGCGACAGGGGCCTGGAACCCGGCGGCTATCTGAGCCAGCAGCACCTCTCTGGAGGGAAGCTCGGCGATCCGACGGATGTCCGCGGCCGTAACGATGGCGGCGTCGATCATGCCAATCCGAATCTGCGGCGTCTTCCTGGTCCTCTCGAACTCGACCATGATCTTGGCAGCGACAGCCGCGTCACCGTCCGTCATGACGAATCCGCTCGGACCACTCATGTGCTCCTTCAACGCGCCGAACCCCGCCTCATCCATGGCCAGCTTGGCCAGGGAGTTCTTCACCACCCGGCACTCCACTGAAGCCTCGCGCAGTCTCTGACGCATGTCGGTGGCCGTGGCCACGTCCATGCCCGTGAAGTCACCGACCAGCACGGATGACTTCGACGTGAGCTGCTTCTTGAGTTCCTCGACGCGGGCTTCCTTCTGCAATCTCGTCAGTGGCATTTCCTGATCCTCGTCTCCCGATGCCCCTAAGCTCCAGGGGGCTACTGCTTGGTTGCGTCAATGAGCGACCCGATGTCGAGACCGATGCCCGGCCCCATGGTCGTGCAGATGCTCACCTTCTTCATGTAGATGCCCTTGGCGGCCGCGGGCTTGGCACGGATGATCTCGCGCGTGAGTTCGAGGAGGTTGCCCTTGAGTTGCTCTGCCTCGAACGATGCCTTCCCGAACACCACGTGGACGTTCGCCGTCTTGTCCGTGCGATACTCCACTTTGCCCGCCTTGGCCTCCGTGACTGCCTTCGTGATGTCGAACGTCACGGTGCCCGTCTTCGGATTGGGCATGAGCCCCCTCGGACCCAGTATCTTGCCCAGCTTGCCGACGTCCTTCATCATGTCAGGCGTGGCTATGACCGTGTCCGCCTCGAGCCAGCCACCCTTGATCTTCTCGATGTAGTCCTCTGCGCCGACGAAGTCCGCGCCGGCCTCCTCGGCCTCGGCGACCTTCTCACCCTTGGCCAGAACCAGGATCTTCACAGACTGCCCGGTCCCGTGAGGCATGACTATCGTGCCGCGGATCTGCTGGTCGGAGTGTCTGGGATCGACTCCCAGGCGGAAGACGATCTCCGCGGTCTCGTCGAACTTGGCGCCGGCGGAGGCCTTGAGAAGCTCGATGGCCTCGTCGAGTTCGTACGGCCCCCCTGCCTTGACCTTCTCCACCAGTGCGGTGTAGCGCTTGCTGTGCTTCATGCCGTCAGTTCCTTTCCTTCGGACGCTCCCTTCGGAATCGCCCTCCCGCATTCCCGCGCGGTAACGCCCGCCCCCGTTCATTGGGGCGCGACCACTCCACCTATCCCACGACGTCGATGCCCATGCTTCTCGCAGTTCCCGCGATCATCTGCATCGCGGCCTCGTCGTCCGCCGCGTTCAGGTCCACCGCCTTGAGCTTCGCGATCTCGAGAAGCTGCGCGCGGGTTACAGTGCCGACCTTGTCACGATTCGGCACGCCCGAGCCCTTCGCCAGCCCCGCGGCCTTCCGGAGAAGAACCGACGCGGGCGGCGTCTTGGTGATGAAGCTGAACGTCCTGTCCTTGTAGACCGTCAGCACCACCGGGATGATCATCCCCGGCTGGCCCTGGGTCTTCGAGTTGAACTGCTTGCAGAAGCCGCCGATGTCCATCCCGTAGGGACCGAGCGCCGGACCGACCGGCGGTGCCGACGTCGCCTGCCCCGCGGGGATCTGGAGCTTGACGGTTCCGATGATCTTCTTGGCCATTGTTCTCCCTCGTGTCGCTCTTCTGTTCTGTCCGTCGCGTCAGCGGCCCGAGCGCCGGCGGGTTCACGCCGGCCTTCCTGGCGCGCTCTAGGTTGACTCCACCTGAAGGAAGTCCAGCTCGACCGGAGTGGCACGTCCGAAGATCGAGACCATGACCTTGATCTTGCCGCGCTCTCCGTCCACCTCGTCGATGAGCCCCGTGAAACCGGAGAAGGGCCCGTCGATGACGCAGACCTGCTCCCCGACCTGATACGGGATCTCCGGGCGCTCCTTCGAGGGCTTGCGCTCGATCCTCCCGAGGATCCTGTCGATGTCCTCCTGAAGAAGAGGCTCCGGAACCTTCTCTGCCTGCCCCGGCCCGATGGACGCGCCAATGAACGATGACACGCCCTGCGTGTTGGTCACGAGGAAACGCGTCTGGTCGTCCATCTCCATCTCAATGAGGAGATAGCCCGGGAAGAGCTTCCGCTCGGAGGTCTTCCTCTTCCCGTCCTTCATCTCCACGAACTCCTCGGTCGCGACTATTACCTGACCGAAACGATCATCGAGACCCGAGCTCGAGATCGTCTTCAGGAGCTTCTCCCGGACCTTGAACTCGTGTCCGGAGTACGTGTGAATCGCATACCATAGCTTCACTGCGGACTACTCCATGCAGTCAGCCCAAGGGGTGACAGTGCTCAATACTGGCTCACGTTTGTCCGGGCGTGTCTAACCGAAGACGATGCTTATCACGAAGGTGAGCGCCCGGTCGACGAGGCCAATGAACACCGCGAGAACCAGAACGATGCCGATCACCACGGTCGTTGAACCGCGGATCTCGTCCCTCGAGGGCCACGAAACCCTCTTGAGCTCGTTCCGGACTTCCTTGATGAACTTGACTAGCCTCTTGAACATATCCACCTCACCGGACGCCTGAGGAGCGCAGACTATGGCAGGCCTGGAGGGACTCGAACCCCCAACATCCGGTTTTGGAGACCGGCGCTCTACCAAATTAGAGCTACAGGCCTGCACAAGCTTGCTCGGCGGACTACCTTTTGGCCGCGGGACCCGGGTCGCACTGACCCGACTCCCGGCCCGCGCAAACGGGATCTGCTCACGACTAACTGTGAGCGCGCCTAGCGCGTCTGCTTATGCACCGTGTGCTTATTGCAGAAGCGGCAGTACTTCTTGTACTCCAGGCGGTCCGGATGCTTTTGCTTGTTCTTCGTATATGTGTAATTGCGTCGCTTGCACGCGGTGCAGGCGAGCACGACGATATCACGCAATCTCGGTTCTCTCCCCGAGCACCTCTGCTAAGCG
>DAOWCM010000264.1 GCA_030639555.1 Candidatus Eiseniibacteriota bacterium
TAGGCGAACTCGTGGTCGCGGGAAGCCACGTCTGCAGGGATTACTATCGGAACCCCGCTGCCACTGCCGAGACCAAGATCGCGGACGCGGACGGTACGGTGTGGCACCGCATGGGCGACACGGGGTACTTCGACGGTGAGGGCAGGTTCTGGCTGGCCGGGCGGGTGCATTCGACGATCCATCGCGGTGGGGAGACGGTCCACCCGCAGCTCGTCGAGCAGGCCGCTCTGGGTGACGGGACTGCCGTGAGGCGCGCAGCCGCCGTCGGCGTGCCGGACGGGAAGCTCGGCGAGAGGGTCGTCCTCGTGCTCGAGGCCGCGAGCGCGGAGGGGCTCGAGGCCGGAGTCGAGCGCCGGCTCGAGGAGGCCGGCCAGGTGGTGGACGAGATCGTCTTCTCCGACGAGCCACTGCCGCTGGACCGCAGGCATCGGGCCAAGATCGACTACTCCAGACTGCGCAGACGCCTTGAACAGCCGCCGGGCCGCGGCGGAGGAGGTGCGTGATGCCGGCAGCTTCCCTGACTCGCGAGTCCCCTTTCCTTCTGCGTCTGGGCGCGTATCTCAGCGAGCGCTTTCCACCGCTCGGCCACGGGCTGATCGTGATCGCCTACTACGCGTCAAACCACTCCGTCGCGAGCGTCCTGACGGACCCGTCCGGGAGCGTCAGGCTCGGAGTCGGCGCGCTGATGGGAGCCGCGACGATCCTTCTCTTCTTCTTCCACCTGAGGGTCTTCGACGAGCACAAGGACCGCGCGGACGACGACACGTACCACGCCGAGCGGGTGCTCCAGCGCGGCCTCGTGACGCTCCGCGATCTCAGGGTCATAGGCGGGACCGGCATTGCACTGGAGTTCCTCTTCGCGGCCGTGAGCGGACCGGCGGCGCTTGTCTCACTCGCCATCGCGTTCGCGTTCTCTCTTCTCATGCTGAAAGAGTTCTTCGTAGGAGACTGGCTCAAGCGTCACTTCATCGTCTACGCGGTCAGCCACATGCTGGTGATGCCGCTCCTTGCAGCGGTGGTCCTGAGTTTCGCCACCGGCAGGTACCTCTGGCAGGCGCCCGTGTGGTTCTGGGTCTTCGCGGCGTTCGGATTCCTGGCCGGACTCAACTTCGAGGTCTCCCGGAAGATGAAGGCCCCGGACGATGAGATCGACGGCGTTGATTCATACACGAAGATCCTGGGGACCTTCACGGCGGCCTACGCGGTCCTCGCAATGCGGGTGGTCGACGTCGGACTCGCGGCGCTGGTCGGCCTGCGACTCGGACTGAGCCCGTGGTTCTACGTCGTCCTTGTGCTCGCCCTCGCCGTCTGCGCAGCGAGCGTTCTGAGCTTCCGTGTGGGGCTCTCTTCAGGGACGGCGAAGCGAATGGAGACCTACTCCGTGCTCCTGCTTCTCATCCTGAACCTGTCGATGGCCGCGGCCATCGCACAGGAGTACGGCATTGCGTGGGGGACCCCATGACGGACCGACGAACAGAAGAGACTGCTGCGGGCGGGCGAACGCTGGTGTGCTCGGGCGCCGAGGCGACACCCGAGCTCGCTCCGGTGTTGGGAGGTAAGGCGACCAACCTCATCCACCTGAGCCGCGCGGGGCAGACGGTCCCTCCCTGGTACGCCATCACGACTGAGGCGTCCTTCCTGTCACTCGAGCGGGCCGGAATCTCCGAGCGCGTCGCCGACCGTCTAAGGGGGATGGCGGCCGGCTCGGGCGAGACACCCGCCCAGGCCTCGTCCGAGATCCGACAGTGGGTGTCCGATGCAGCGCTTCCCGATGAGGTGACTCGCGAGATCGATCGGATCCACGCCGCCGTGTTGCCGCCCGACACGCTCGTGGCCGTGCGCTCATCCGCCGTCGGCGAGGACGCCTCCGGGGAGTCCTTCGCGGGGCTCCACGACAGCTTCCTGTTCGTCCAGGGCAGGGACGAGCTCCTCGACGCCGTCGGAAGGGTCTGGGCCTCCGCCTACAACGAACGAGCCCTCGCCTATCGTCAGGAGAAGGGACTGCCGCTCGAGGATATCGCGGTCGCCGTGATCGTCCAGGAGATGGTAGACGCCCGCACAAGCGGCGTGATGTTCACGGCGAATCCCGTCACCGGGAACGTGCACGAGATTGTCATCAGCGCTCTTTACGGCGCCGGCGAAGGATTGGTCAGCGCGGGACTGGATGCGGACACCTACACGGTGACCAAGAGCGACCTCTCGATCCGTTCGGAACTCGCCTCGAAGGAGGAACGGTTTGTCCTGGACGATGCGGCCGGGCGGGGACTCAGGCGCGAGCCGCTGCCCGAGTCTCTCAGAGGCGCAAGCAGTCTCACCGACGAGCAGGTCCAATTGGTCGCTCAGGCGGGCCTCAGGCTCGAAGGCTACTTCGGGCGTCCACAGGACGTCGAGTTCTCGTTCGACGGAGAGAACCAGCTTCTGATCCTCCAGACCCGACCCGTGACGACTCTCGAGGAATACGGCCCGGCCGCGGGCCACAGGCTCATCTGGGACAACTCGAACATCATCGAGAGCTACTCGGGCGTCACCTCTCCCTTGACCTTCAGTGTCATACGGCACGCGTATGAGATCGTCTACCACTGCTTCGCCGACGTGATGGGGATCCCTCGGGAGGTCGTCAAGGAGAGCCGGACGACCTTCGCGAACATGCTCGGGCTTATCCGCGGGAGGGTCTACTACAACCTCCTCAACTGGTACCGGCTCATTCACCTCTTCCCCGGTTTCAACTACAGCAGGGGGTTCATGGAGTCGATGATGGGGCTCAGAGAGCCGGCGGTGCTCGAGGACGAGGAATCCAGGCCGGGGTTCTTCCGACGGTACTTCGTGGAGCTGCCCAAGCTCCTCCGCCAGCTCTCCCGTTCCGCGCTGAACTTCCTGAGAATCCGCACCATAGTCGACGACTTCCAGCGGAACTTCGACCTGCATGTCTCCCGCTGGCGGGCGATGGACCTCGACGCCCTTCCTCCTGAGGAGATCATGGCGCTCTATCATGAGATGGACGACACCATTCTCTGGAACTGGAAGGCGCCCATCATCAACGACTTCTACGTGATGGTCTTCTACGGAACCCTGAAGAAGCTGAGCACGTCATGGTGCGGCGACGAGGCCGGCACTCTCCAGAACGACCTCCTCTGCGGGGAGGGGGACATCGAGAGCACGAAACCGACGAAGATGCTGCTCGAGATCGCCGGAATGGCGAGAGAGAGTGACGACCTCAAGGAACTCCTTCTCGACCGTTCGGCGGACGCGCTCGCCGAGGAGCTTCCACGCGACGAGCGTTTCGGCGAGTTCAACGCCGCCGTCGCGCGCTACCTCGAGCTGTACGGATTCAGGTGCATGAACGAACTCAAGCTCGAGGAGTACTCTCTGCGCGACAGGCCGGCGTTCCTCTACCAGATGATCCAGAACTACCTCGCGCTCGACGATGCGGATGCGCTGGATGTAGAGGCGATGGAAGCGCGCGAGCGTGAGTCCAGGGGCGCGGCGGAGAGGCGTGCGTTCGCCGCTCTCGGAAGGTCGCGCGGCCTGCTCCCCCGGCGCGCCGTCTTCCGCTGGGTCCTCGGGAACGCGAGGCTCGGCGTGAAGAACCGGGAGAACTTGAGGTTCGCGCGCGCCAGGATATACGACCTCCTCAGGGACATGTTCCGTGGGCTGGGCCGCCGACTGGCGAACGAAAATCTGATCGACACTGCTGACGACGTCTTCTACCTGACGGTCGATGAGCTCTGGGACTACGTCAAGGGCACCGCGGTCACCGCCGA
>DAOWCM010000015.1 GCA_030639555.1 Candidatus Eiseniibacteriota bacterium
AACGACCGGCTCGCCCGGACCCAGCCCGCCCGTGTCCTCGTAGACCTGGATCGACGCCAGGTCGCCCTTGACCTCGATGATCTCGCCGATGAGGTTCTTGTCGCTCACGAGGACGACGTCGAACATCCTCGCCTCGCGCATCCCGTCAGCGACAACGAGAGGTCCGGACACCTTCCTGATGGTTCCCTGGATCTTTGTGTCTGCCATGCTCGATTCTCCTGTTCGGAACACCGCCCGCTGCCGGAAGCTGCTCCTCCGGCGCGGCCGGCAGGACCGCCGGGGCTAGCTCCTCTCCCCTGATTCTCCGAGGATATCCGCTCCAATCGCGGCCGAGACCGCCCCGTGTATCTCTTTGGCCGCCAGTCCCCGCGAGCCGGTTACGCTCGGCAGGACCGTGACCGTCGGCAGAGCGAGATCTCTGTACTTCTCCACCTGCTCAGCGCACGCCTCGTAGACGTCCTCGGTGACGAAGATGACCGCGTGCGCGCCTTCCACCGCCGTCTCGAACGCGGCGCGTGCCTCTTCGGGACCTGCGACCGGGAACGCGGCGATCCCGAAGGCCCGGAAGCCCCAGACGGAATCTCTGTCACCTATGAATGCGATCCTAGACATGCGCCGTCCTCAATCTTGCCTCGACCTCGTCGCGCTGGACGCCGTCCAGCTTCGCCACCACGGCGGCGCGCACCAGCTTGATCTCTATCTGCCGCACCAGAATGAACGCGACAAGTGGCTCGATGCCGTACGCGGCGGTCCTCGCCGGCTCGACGTACTTCAGCAAGATATTGTCACACGCAAGCTCGAGCACGTGCGCGCTCTCCCCCGTCCATTCGCGGAAGACCGGCGCCAGGGCGCCGTAGCGACCATACTCGAGGCTGCGCGCGAACGCGCCCACGGGCTCGCCCAGGTGCCTCTCGAGAAGTGAGAGGTCGAGCGTGCCGCCGGGGACGATCGCCCGCAAGAGGTCCGTCCGGTCCCCGCCTGACCCTTTCACCCTGATGAACGTCCGTATGTTGATGGTGTCGATCTCGATGCGGAAGTACCCCGTGAGGAACTCGCTGCCGTTCTCGGTCGCGACCGCCAGGAGATGCGCCCACATCGCCAGGTCGAACTCGCGGTTCACACCCGCCAGTTCACCGCTGTCCCGGAAGGCCTCCACGGCGGCGCGCGCCGCGTCAGCGAGAACGTTTGGGAGAGACACATATTCGCCGTCGGCCACGGCCTTCTGGAGGACCGTGAGATCGACGGTACCCATGCCGTCCACAAGACCAATCCCCTCGCCACCGGGGCCCGCGTCCTCGTCCGATAGCTTCAGGAGCGACGCCTTCACCAGAGACTTCAAGTTCCGGAAGTCCCAGCGGAGGCGGAAGAGATTGATAAGTTCGGGCTCTGGTGAAAGCGCTGCAACGGTCAACAGCGTCTCCGCGAGGGCACGGACCAGGCCGTCCTCGATATCCTCGGGCCGGCCGACGTCTGCCACGGCCTCCTGGAACGCGGAGTCCGCCAGCACCTTGAGCGCGCCGCCCGCGTCCTCCGCGAGGAGGCGCTCGATCCACTGGCGGTCGAGGAGCCGTGTCTCCATGCCTCGTATTCGGGCCACTGCGTATGCGTATCTGGTGTCGTCGGCCACGCGCCGTTACTCCCCGCTACCACCAAACAGTATCGCCGCCACTTCCGTTTCCAGCTTCTCCCGGGCGTCGCGGAGAATCGTAGACAGAGCGCAGTTCGTTTCTACCCTGCCGCTTCTCAGGATGAAGCCGGCGCTCATGGGCCTCCGCTCACTCGCGAGCTTGAGACCGCCGCTCAGCCCCAGCTTCTTCGACACCGAATCCAGGAAGGCCTGGTCGAGCCTGCTCTCCTGCTTCCCGATGAGGACTTCCTCGTCGCCCGACTCGACCGTGCTTCTGAGGAGGCCCATGATGAACTGACGGTACTCGCCCTGTTCCATCTCGGCGATCCTACGACCGACCTCGTCGAAGACGCGGTCGATGAGAGCCTGTTTCTCGTCCAGAAGCTCCCGCCTTACCGCGAGACGAGCGAGCGTCGTGATGCGATTCCGCTCCTCCTGCGCCCGCTGCTCGGCCCTTGCTCTGAGCTCTTTCTTCTGAACGTCGGCCCTCGTGCGTGCCTCTCTCGCCACGGCGTCGGCCGCAACCTGCCCCTCGGCGACGATCTTCCGGGCCACTTCCTCGGCGTCCGCCTTAATCTTCTTCAGGATGTCGTCGACAGCCATCGATCTACCACCTGTCCGTTCGCTCCCAGGGCGTACCGCGCGCGGGGAGCCCAAGACCCGTTGCGTGTAAGCGTCACATGCCAATCTTCTGCAGGAGCAGGATCGTGCCGAGAAGCCCGAGCACAGCGTAGGTCTCCACGACGATCGCGAAGATCATGCCCTTGCCCATCTCGTCGGGCCTCTTAGCGACCAGTCCGCATGCCGCCCCGGACACCTTCCCCTGCGCGATGCCTGACGTGAGCCCCGTGATGGCGAGCGGCACGCAGGCGAACAACACCTGCCAGCCTTGTCCGGCCGTCATCGCCGTCAAGCCCAGCTCGGTCATCTTGTTGAGCGCGAGAAAGAGGCCGACGATGCCGTAGATGCCCTGGGTGCCGGGAAGCGCCTGAAGAAGAAGCAACCTTCCGAACTTCTCAGGATCTTCCGCAACGACGCCCGAGCCCGCCTGGCCGGCGATCCCCGTGCCGAGAGCCGAGCCGGTGCCCGCGAGACCGGCGGCAAGTGCCGCGCCCGCCAATCCCAGCATCAGTCCGTCCATACCAGAACTCCTTCCTTGTGACTCTTGTCTTCCGTTCTTCCGTCTTCCTGTCAGTGACACTTCCAGCGCGGGCAAAGAGGCCCCACGGCGCGCGCCGTGGGCTACCCGGTCGCTACGCTCTCCTTGTCATCGAGTACCGCTTTTCGACCCTGAACGGTTGGAACGCGGTCCCTCCGCCGGTGAAGAACTTCGAGAAGAACTCAAGGTACTGAAGCCGCGCCGAGTGGACGAAGGCTCCCAGGCAGTTGACTGCCAGGTTGAACAGGTGGCCTCCGATGAGGACGAGGACCACCGCTATCGGACCCACGATGGGGATGCCACTGGCCATCTGCGCGACGCCGTTGATGGCCATGGCGATCGCGCCGGTCGCAAGGCCGAGCGCCAGCAGCCGCGCGTACGAGAGCACGTCCCCGAAGTAACCGACGACGTCGTACAGCTTGAGCACGCCGCCCAGAACCTTCATGATCGGCTTGGGGTTCTTCCTCGCGCCGGTGAGGACCACGAGGGCGCCCGCAACCATCGCGCCCTTCCCGGCGGTCGCCATTACGCCGTCGGGAACGCTCCCGCCCAGGATGAAGCTGTACCCGAGCGGAACGAGAACGGCGAGGAAGAATACCCAGAGGAGCTGGTCGAGTATGCCGTCGATCCAGCGTCCCTCTTTGATATCGGCGACCATCTTTATGATGAGACCCGCCATGATCTGAACGATGCCCAGAATGAAGACGATGTTGAGCATCTTCATTGGCTCCTGGAGCGGGTTCATAACGATGACGCTGCGAAGCCAGCCGGGCATGACGGACGGGTCGATGCCGAACCAGCCGCCCGTGACGGCGCCCACCACGGCCGTCGAGATGCCGCCCATCATCAGGAGCTTCATGAGCTGGCGTCCACCGCCGGGCTGCATCTTCGTCATCAGGAAGAACGACACCGCGGCCAGCGTGACGCCGTAGCCGCCGTCGCTGACACACAGCCCGAAGAACAGGATGAAGAACGGGGCCAGGAGTGGTGTGGGGTCTCGCTCCCAGTAACCGGGTCTACCGTAGAGCGTCGTGACGAACTCGAACGCGTTGATCGCTCCACGGTTGTTAAGGTCGATCGGGACGTCCTCGCCCTTCTCCGGGTCGCGGCTTGAGATCTCGACTTCGGGAGCTATCTCGGTGAGCCTGGCGCGGACGGCCTCTTCGTCCCTGCCCCGGATCCAGCCCTCAACAAGGAACGTCTCCTGCGTCGTGCCGAACCGTTCCTCCGCGACCTTCTTCGCGAGCGCTTCTGCGCCCTCGTCGAGAACAACGAGGACCGTGCGGTGTTCGCGCGCAAGCTCGGCGGCCTGCGCCTTGAGCTCTTCGATCTTCGCGCGCAGTCCGTCCGCCTCCTCCAGTAAGACGGCCCCCGCCGCCTCGGGGGGCCCGGTCGCACCGGCCAGGTTTGCCCATCTGGCATTGTGTCGTTTCAATATCGGTGTGACGGAGGGTTCCGCGCTCTTGAGAAAGAGCACCGCCAGATATGCGGACGCTCCGGCTTTCGACACCTCCACCAGATCCGCTTCGTTGGTCGCTTCAGCGAGCTCGGACGTGAGCTGCGCGACACTCGACGACTCGACCGTCACGAGCGCGACGGTGACAAGCCGCGTGTCCGTAAGCTTCTCTACCCTGGCCTCTATGCCAACCCAGTGCGTCAACTCCGCGGCCAGCGACTGTTTGCGGCCTATCTCCGCCTCGGCGCCACGTATGGCGGCCTCCAGCGCGACGATCTGCTGATACCAATCCTCGAGGTCGAAGCCTTCGAGGATGGCCACAAGCTCCGCGGGCTCGAGCACGACGCGCGGGTTGAACATCGTGTCGAGTGTCTTCTTCTCTTTGGGGATGTAGGGTTTGAGGAAATCTCTGAGGTGCTCGAGCTTGCTCAGCCGCGCTTGCAGGTTGCGCTCACTCTCGCGGCGCGTCTCTTCGTCGGGACCGCGCTCGAACTCGATGGACGGCTCCGTGATGTGGAGCGCGCCTCCCTCCCGGAGAGCGGAGACTATCTCGTCCTTGGCGCGCTTGTGCGCCAGGATTTGGATCTTTCGCATCCGGCTTACAGCCATCCGACGCTACCCCCCGGTTGCGGCTGCTCCGGCCGTGATCACTTCGAGTACCTTCTTGATGCCGGCCTCTACCTGCCGGGTGGCGCCGGCCCGCACGCTTTCGACGCTCGACCTGCTCTCCGCGACCAGCTTCTCCGCCTCGACCTCGGCCTCTTTCGCGGCCGCTGCCCGCAGCGTCTTCTCCTCCGCCCAGCCCGCCTTCCGAGCCTCGTCAAGAAGGCGTTCCGCAGCGTCGTGCGCGTCCGCGATCAGCGCCTTACCCTGCGCGCGTGCCGCCCGCTCCAGCTCCCCGGCCTCCTGCTCGGCGCTTCTGATCCGATCAATCGCTTCAGATACCACGGCACCCTCCATGAGCCCGGCACGCCGGGCCAATGACAGGCTCGAATTCCGGTGGATAACCCGGCTTCGACATGGTCGGGCCAGCAGGTTAACTTATTACATGGTCAGGAGATGTACCATCCGAGAGTCGCTATGCACACTTGTCCACACACCACATCCCACACCCGGGAGTGCCTGCCGCGTGCAGCACGCGATGCCGCCCTCAAGCCCCCGCTCTACAGGTCGGCGTCCTCGTACTCCTCTTCTTCCACAGCGACTTCGTCCAGGGCCGGCTCCGACTCGCCCCGCCTCCGCACCGGCGCGTCGTCCACGTCTCCCATCTGACAGTTGCCCTGGAACACCACGCCGTCCTCGATCACGAGTCCGCGCGTCTTGATGTCGCCCAGAAGCTGGGAGCCGCGCTGCAGCTCAATCTTCCCCGACGCGAACACGTTACCGTACATCCTGCCACCGATTGCGGCGTTCGCGACAGTTACGTCTCCGTCGACCTTGCCGCTCTCACCGATGACGAGCGTGTCCGTTGCGTCGATCGTCCCCTCGAACTCACCGTCAACCTGGATGCTGCCTTCGACCTTCACGTCGCCCTTGAGGATCGTTCCCTCGCCTATGATCGTGTTCACGTCGCCCGCAGTCCTTTCCTCGTCCCTAGCGAACATCCGTTCCCCCTTAACGCTCCAGCCTCGGCGGCTACCCACCGCGCCCGCGAGCGTCAGCTCCATTTGCAATCGAACGCTAGAAATTAGCAGACCGCCCAGGGTGAGTCAACATCTAACACCCTCCAGAACCACCGCTGCGATTCCTAGCCCAGTGACCCCAGCACCTCGAGGATCCTCTCCAGGTCCTCGTCTGAGTAGTACTCTATTCTTATCGTTCCCTCGATCCCCATCCGCTCGATGCGAACCTGCGTGCCCAGCGTTCTCTGCAGTCGCTCCTCCCACTCGCGAAGGACCGGGTCCTCCGTGCGCCGCTTCCGCGTCGCTTTCTTCCGCCGCCTCTTGCCCCGTGATAGGGCCTCCAGTTCCCGCACGGAGAGCCCCCTCGCAACAGCCTTCCGTGCCCCCTCTCGCACATCTTCCGCCGTCCCGAAGCCCAGCAACGCCCGTCCGTGCCCCGCCGACAGCTCCCCCTCAGACAGCATCTCCTGAACGTCCGGTGGCAGCTCCAGCAAACGAAGCGCGTTCGCCACAGTGCTCCTCCCTCTCCCGACGCGCTCGGAGACGTCCGCCTGAGTCGCCCCCGACAGCTCCATCAGCGACTCATACCCGTGGGCCTCGTCGATGGGATTGAGGTCTTCACGCTGCAGGTTCTCCACCAGCGCAAGCTCGAGCGCGCCCGTCTCATCTACGTCCCGGACGATTGCAGGCACGACCTCCAGACCGGCCAGGCGCGCCGCTCGCAGCCGGCGCTCGCCCGCGACCACCTGATAGACACCCGTCGGCAGCTGCCGCACTACCACCGGCTGGATGACGCCGTACGTACGAATAGAGGCCGCCAGTTCTGCGATCGTCTCGTCATCGAACCGTGATCGCGGCTGCTCCTCGTTGCGCCGTATCTCTCTGACGCGCAGCTCTCGCACCAGCCCGCCCGCTGCCTCCATGGGCGCGTCCGGTATCAGAGCCTCCAGTCCTTTCCCAAGGGCCTTCCGGTTCATCCGCGTTTCCCTCCTGGTTCCCGCTGGGCGCCGCCGTCTTTCACTGCTGGCCGTGCGTCACTGTCTCCAGCGGCTCCGCGGCCACGTTGTCGAACATCAGCTCCTTGGCCAGCTGGATGTAGCTCTCGGAGCCCGCTGATAGAATATCGTAAAGGATAATCGGTTGACCGAAGCTGGGCGCCTCTCCCAGTCGCACATTCCTTGGGATTATCGCCTCGTACACTCTGTCGCCAAAGAAGCGCCGCGCCTCGTCCGCCACCTGGCGCGCAAGGTTCAGACGTCCGTCGTACATCGTCAGGAGGATGCCCTCGATTCGGAGCGACGAATTGAGGTTCCTCTGAACCAGGCGGATGCTGTTGAGGAGTTGGCCCAGCCCCTCGAGCGCGTAGTACTCGCACTGGATGGGTACGATGACGCTGTCGGCCGCGGTCAGTGTGTTGACCGTCAGCAGGCCTAGCGAGGGGGGGCAATCGATGAAGACGTAGTGGTAGTCGTTTCGGATGGGGTCGAGAGCCCGCTTGAGCCGCGTCTCGCGCGCCATTACGTTCACCAGCTCAACCTCAGCTCCGATGAGGCGCGGGTGCGCCGGCAGAACATGCAGGAACGGGAAGTTGGGAGCGGGCAGAATGGCGTCGTTGATAGCCGCTTCTCCTATGAGCACCTCGTAGACGCTGGCCTGCACGTCGTCCCTCGAGATACCCAGGCCGCTCGTGGCGTTGGCCTGGGGATCTATGTCAATGAGCAGCGTGGGGCGCTCGGCCACTGCTGTACATGCTGAGAGGTTGACAGCAGTGGTGGTCTTCCCGACGCCGCCCTTCTGGTTAGCAATAGCGATGATGCGACCCATGCGTACCCCGCGTGTGGATAAAGTTCGTCTATCAACGTGCCGTCGAGTGAGGATGCTGGGAAGATGCTAGGAGAATACAGGCAAGCGAAGCGGTGTCAAGAGAGAAGTTGGGAGTAGTAGGAGTTATCCACAGCTTTCTTCGCGCGAGTCAGAGAACTACAGGGTGCCTGCCGTGGCGTTTCACGTGAAACAGTGGAGTGCGAGGGGGTCCTACTCGTCCGTCGTTTGTTTCACGTGAAACGCCACGAACGTCGTCGCGCGGTCGAGCCCCGGCAACGTGATTGTCCTTGTGCGTACGATCTCAGCTCCCTCCTGCGCCGCGACCACCCGCACGCCCTCTATCTCGTCGCCCCAAAGTGGCCCCTTGAAAAGGACGAGCTCTCCACCTGGAGCCACCAGCCTCAAGCATGACGCAAGGACAGCCTTAGTGCTCCCGAGCGCCCTGGCTACCACCAGCCCGAACTGCATGTGGCCTCGCAGTTCCTCCACCCGCCCGTGGACCACTGTCACATTCTCCAGCCCAAGCCGTCTCTTCACGTCCTTCAGAAAGACAATCTTGCTCCTGCGGGAGTCCACGACCGTGACGCTCGCCTCCGGTCTCATGATCGCCACCACCACACCCGGGAAACCCGCACCACTCCCGAGGTCTCCCAGGCTACCCTGGCACGGGTCCGCAAACGAGAGCATCGCCGCCGAGTCCACGAAGTGCTCGCCGAGGCTCCCCAGCGAACGCCTCGAGACCACATTGATCTGCCGTGACGCCCGGAGGATCGCCTGGCCATATGCCGTGAGCAGCACTGCCTGTTCTTCGGACAGCGGGCCCACCACGGTCTCGATGCTCTCGCGCGGCAGCGAGAAGTCCACCACTTGTCCACTCCTGCTTTCAGTTGACCACAAGCGCGCGTACTGCTTCTACGCCCGTCTCGTACGATTGGCGTGTCGTGCGCGCTTCCACGGGGCGGTCCTACTGTCTCGCGCTGCGCGACTTCAGGTGGATAAGCAACACGCCCAGGTCAGCAGGACTGACGCCCGGAATCCTTCCCGCCTGGCCGATCGTGCGCGGCCTGATGTCCCTCAGCTTCTGCCCCGCCTCTGTGGACAGCCCGTGCACAACGGCGTAGTCCATGTCGTGCGGCAACCGCCAATTTTCGTGGCGGCTGAGCTGCTCGATCCGTTCTTTCTCCCGGGAGATGTAGCCTCGGTACTTCACCTCGATCTCCACGTGCTCCGCCACGTCTGGAGGAAGAGCGACACCGGGCGGGCACAACTCCAGAATGTCCCCGTACCCAATCTCGGGACGTGCGAGGAGTCGCCCGGCCGTCACGGGCTCTCTGAGCAGGCTCGCTCCTCGCGCAGCCAGCAGTACATTGGCCCGTGTCGGACTGACCTTCGCCTCCCGCAGTCTCTTCTTCTCACAGTCGGCCAGCTGCTGGCGCTTCTCTACCCGGGCAAGTGCGGCGTCAGAGGCCAGCCCCAGTTCGTGACCTAGCCGCGTGAGCCGCATGTCAGCATTGTCGTGCCTGAGCACCAAGCGGTGCTCCGCACGACTCGTGAACATCCGGTACGGCTCGTCAGCGCCTTTGGTCACCAGATCGTCGATGAGAACGCCGATGTAGGCCTGTGACCGTCGAAGCACCACGGCTTCCTTTGAGGCCAGCTTCCGGTGCGCATTAATGCCGGCGAGCAATCCCTGGGCCGCGGCCTCCTCATATCCGGACGTGCCGTTGATCTGGCCCGCCAGGAACAGACCCCTAACGTGTTTCACTTCCAGAGACCCATCCAGCTCCCTGGGATCGACGAAATCGTACTCCACCGCGTACCCCGGACGCAGCAGCCGCGCCTCCTCCAACCCCCTCAGACTCCGTATCATCTCCACCTGTATGTCGTACGGAAGGCTCGTCGACAGACCATTCAGATAGATCACATCCCCCGCGCGCGTTTCCGGCTCGAGGATGACCCTGTGCGAGTCGCGCTCCGGAAATCGCACCACCTTGTCCTCGATCGACGGACAGTAGCGTGGTCCAATCCCGGTGATCCTTCCAGTGAAGAGCGGCGACCTGTCAAGGCCGCGCTCGATAACTCTGTGCGTATCGGCTGTTGTGGCACTGATGTGGCAGGGGAGCTGGTCAACCTCCAGGGCCTGCGTTGCGAACGAGAAGGCAACCGGCGGATCGTCTCCGTGCTGCGCCACCAGCGCTTCCCACCTGACGCTCCCGGCCTCCACCCGCGCGGGCGTCCCGGTCTTGAGGCGCCCCATGCCCAGACGCAACTTCCGCAGGCTGTCTGTGAGGTTCCTGGCCGCGGGTTCCCCCGACCTGCCTCCTCTCCACTGTCGCGCCCCTACATGTAGTGTGCCACACAGAAACGTCCCTGTTGTCAAGATAACTACAGGACCGCGTATCTCCTCCCGATGTGCCAACCCCACACCATTGACACGTCCAGCGACTGTCAGGAGTTCTTCTACTCTGCCGGCGACCAGTGTCACGTTGGGCTCTACCGTGAGTGCGGTCAGCATCCTGGCGCGGTACGCGTCCTTATCAGCCTGGGCCCTGGGGGACCTGACCGCGGGACCCTTGCCGGTGTTGAGCATCCGGAACTGGAGGCCCGTGTCGTCAATGGCTCGGGCCATCTCACCACCCAGCGCGTCGATCTCCCGGACCAGCTGTCCCTTGGCGAGACCCCCGATGGCCGGATTGCAGGGCATCTCGGCGACATGCCGCCGGGAGATCGTGATGACGGCCACGCGCCGCCCGAGCCGAGCCGCGGCCAGCGCGGCCTCGACCGCTGCGTGCCCGGCGCCTACCACGATTATGTCGAAATCGCGCTCACTCATTGCGGGACTCACTTGCCAACACAGAAACGTTCAAATATGTGTTGGAGGACATCTTCAGGCGTTGTCTCCCCTGTTATCTCACCAAGAGCCGCCGTGGCATCTGCGAGCTCTGCTCCCACCAGCTCGAATGGCGCGCCCTCGTCGAGCAGCGTGTCCACGCGGTACAGGCACGCTTTGACGCGTCGCAGCGCCCCGGCGTGCCTGAGGTTCGACACCAGAGCCTCGGCCGAGTGAGAGGGTCCCAGCGACGCCTCGGCCAGTATGGAACGCAGCTCCCTGAGCCCCTCGCCTGTAAGCGACGACACCCACATCACCGCTGGAACCGCGGGCTCATTGCCGGAGTCCTCGCCACAGAACAGCTCGGCGAAATCCTGGGCTTCGGCGCCGCGACCGAGGTCAACCTTGTTCGCGACCACGATCGTCGCTCGCCGATCGAGAGCGGCCGCAATCACCGCGTCCTCCCCGTCGGGTGGTGCCGATGAGTCTACTACGAGCACGGACAGCACCGCGCCGCGGGCTGCGGCCCGCGCTCTCTCCACGCCGGCGCGCTCGGCCTCGTCCGCGGTCTCCCTCCACCCGGCCGTATCTACCAGGCGCATCGGGACGCCGTCGATGTGCAGGCACTCCTCAATGGCGTCTCTCGTCGTCCCTGGCGAGGACGTGACGATCGATCGATCCCGCATCAGAAGAGCATTCATCAGGCTGGATTTCCCGACGTTCGGCTTCCCTACAAGCGCGATAGAAACGCCGTCGCGCACTGCCGCACCGACCGCGCAGTTCTCGAGCAACACCTCAACCTGGTCTCGCGCGGTCTGACTCAGCGGTCCAATCGCCTCGAGCGCGGCCCGCGCATCCACATCCTCGGGGAAGTCGATCGCTGCTTCTGTCTCGCTCCTCATAGAGAGGAGGGTGCTGCGAACCTCAGTGATCAGGCCGGATAGCCCGCCCTCGAGTTGTCCCAGTGCCATCTCGAGACCCCTGGGGGTCTCCGCCGCCACGATGTCGGCGACCGCTTCCGCCTGGACAAGATCCAGCCGTCCTCCCAGATAGGCTCTCTCCGTGAACTCCCCACGACGAGCATGCCGCGCCCCGGCCTCGAGACACACGGCCAGAACGCGCCGTGCGGGGACCGGGCCCGCGTGGCAGCCGAATTCAATCATATGTTCTGTGGTATATGTGTGGGGCGCCAACATGACGGTCGCGAGAACCTCATCGACCTCACGACCTTCGCCGTCAACGATGCGACCGTAGTGCACGGTGTGGGTGAGGCAGTCGGCCAGAGGCCGCCTGCCACGGAACACGCTGTCCGCTATCTGGAGCGCCCGGTCACCCGACAGCCGGACCAGGGCGACCGCTCCTGGGCCCAGTGCGGTGGAGATCGCTGCGATAGTATCCCCGGGCAGGTGTTTCATCGCTTCATTCCCGGCCGGCAGACGCCTGCCCTACTTCCGTTTGGGCTGCCTCCGTCTCCGCCTCTGCCCGCCTCTGTTCCTGCTCTTGCTGCCGCCCTTCGCAGGCGCAACGACGATGCTCTTGACGCGTCCCTGTCCGATGCTCCGAGTCTCGACAGCGGGGTCCGATTTGAGAACCGCATGTATGATGCTGCGATCGGTCGCATCCATAGGCTCGGTCGTGACCTGTTTCTTTGCGGCCTTGACCTGCTCGGCGAGCGACAGGGCCTTGCTCTTGAGGAAGTCCCCCCGGCGCCTCTTGTACCCGCTGACGTCCAGGATGATCTTCGGGCTCTTCTTGCTGCCGCGCTGGAGCATGCGGTTCGCCACGTACTCGAGCGCGCTCAGCGTATTGCCGCCCTTGCCGATCAGGAGACCATCAGACCCGGCCGTCTCTATGTCGATGATCAGCGTGTTCCTCTCTTCTGTAACGTGAAGCTGGGAGCTCAAGCGCATCAACCTCAGCAGGTCGGCCACGATCTCCTCAGCCCGTGCCCGCACACTCACGCGCTGCGACACGGCCACCCTCGCCGGAGCTCCTCCAAAGAGTCCAAGGAAACTCTTCCGGCCGCGCTCTATCACCTCGATGTTCGCCTGCTCGCTCGCGATCCCGAACTTCGCCAGCGCGCGCGCTGTCGCCTCGGTCACGCTTTTCCCTGATGCCTCGACGATTCGCGTCATTCGATGTCCTCCTCCTGCTGCCCCGTGGGTCGATGCGTCCTACTTCTTCTTGCGACGTCGTCGTCGGCCGCGCTTGCTGCGACTCGTGTTCGATGACTGCGGCGTCCGACGGGTCTCATCGACGGTCTCGGTCGCCTCGAACGCAGGCAGCGCGGTGACGGAAGCAGGTCCGCTTTCAGGAACACCTTCCGGGGCAGCGGCATCGGGTGGTGACACGCCCACGGCGGCCGCGGGGCCACGGTGGATGTAGTACTGCTGTCCGATGCTCAGGATGGTGTTCACCAGCCAGTAGATCACGAGGCCAGCCGCGAAGTTGTAGAAGAGCACCGTGAAGAGGATGGGCATCATCTTCGCGACGCCAGCCTGGCTGGGATCCGATGTGGTGAACTTCTGCTGCACGAGCATTCCGAGGCCCATGAGCAGAGGGAGCACGTGAATCGGGAATCCGGCTATTGCTGCGATCGTGTCCGGCTGTGAGAGATCGGTCATCCACAACATGAACGGTGCGCCTCGGAGCTCGATGGTCGTTCTGAGCACCTGGAAGAGCGCGATGAAAACGGGCATCTGCAAGATCATGGGAAGGCAGCTGCCCAAAGGGTTCACTTTCTCCTTCTTGTACAGCTCCATCTGCGCTTTGGCCAGTCCCTCCTTGTTGTCCGCGTACTGGTCCTTGAGGGCATTGAGCTTCGGCTGCACGTCCTGCATCCGCTTCATCTCGGTGAAGCTCTTGTGTGTTAGCCTGTAGAAGAGAAGCTTCGTCACGACGGAGATGAGGATGATCACCAGGCCGTAGTTCGGGATGTACTCGTGTCCCCAGACCAGCGCCTTGAGGAGCAGAACCGACAGCGGTCTCGTCAAACTCCACCCCATGTCGATCGCCCGCTCGAGCCCCACGCCCGTCGCCGATACCTCGCGGTAGTCCTGGGGGCCCGCAAACACGCGGAACATGACCGACGTGCCCTCGCCCTCTATCGGCACCGCGGCTCTGAAACCGACGCTCCGCGCTTCCTTGTCCCCTATCGCACGTGTTTCACTGCACGTGACGCCCACCGGCGCGACCGCCGCCATGAAGTAGCGCGACTGTGTCGTCACCCATTCGATGACCCCTACCCGCGGGTACTCCACCCGCTCCTTGAATCGGCCCAGGCCGTCCTTCGCAATGCCTCCGTCGACCCGCACGACTGACGCAGGCGCTTTGCCGTCCTCCTTCGCCTCCGTCGGCGTCACACCCGGCCATCCGATCCAGAGGGAACGCCTTCCGGAAGGATCCCGAAGACCCGACACGTCCACGCGCGCGTCGAACGCATAACTGTCGGCGCGGAACGTGTACTCGCGCACGACCGCGATGCCGTCCGGGCCTCTCGCGGAGTAGCGCACGACCACTGTCTCACGCCCATCCATCAGGTCAACGTAGGCCGGGCTGTCCGACTCGAACATCCAGTCGTCCACTGGCAGCGTCGTCGGGCCGTAGTCCACACTGAGCGCAAGAGCCCGCGAGCCCTCCGATACCAGCGACACCTGCGGTGCCGCGTGGTCCTCCGGGTCGAGTCGCAGGCGGTACTCCTTCAACTGCCACGACTTGATCGAACCCCCTCGACTAGAGAGCGTGGCCACCCACAGCGGGGCGTCGATCGTAATGGTCCTCTCCGGAGTCGTCCCCTCCATTGAATCGAGCGTGACCGTCACGTCCTCCGGATGGCCCGCCTCGGCAGCATCCGTATCCGACGTAGTGGAGCCGCGCGCCTCCCTGTCCACGACGGGGCTTGGACTTCCCGTCGGCGACACAACTACATCGCCGGACGCCTCCATCCCCGCCTGCTCCGCCGCCACCTTCTGCCGTTGCTGGCTCTGCCAGTAGTTGAAGCCGAACAGCACGACGAAGATGAGAACGACGGCTACAATGGCGCGCTTCTGATCCATTCACGCCTCCTCAAAAGATTTGTTCCGATCCCGTCGATTCGTCGCCCAAGCGGGCGCACCCTACTCCGGAACGGGATCCTCTCCCCCTTCAGACCAGGGGTTGCAGCGCAGCACCCTGGCCACGGACAGCCAGGCACCGCGCACCAATCCGTGTCGCGTGAGAGCCTGTGCGGCGTATTCGGAACAAGAGGGAACATAACGACAGCTGGCAGGTAACAGCGGCGACACCAGCTTCTGGTATGCTCGGACGAGCACGACCAGCGCGCTGGTCATCACCAGGGGTCTCCTGGAAGACGCCATGAGTATCGCCATCTTCTTTGATCGTGGACCGCCGTCGGGGCCGGTCCCTTTCCCGCGTCAGCTGTCACGGTCGGAAATGCGGCGGAGTTCTTCGTGAAGTATTCGCCTGAGATCTGAGTACCGCGCGGTGGCCGCTCTGTGTGATGCTACGAAGACAAGGGTCTCAATTCCAGACAGGTCCGCTTTGCTCGTCCGGACTGCCTCTCGAAGGACCCTCTTCGCACGGTTTCTCTCGACCGCTCCTCCGACCTTCTTCCCCGCCAGGAAGGCCACCCCCGGCGGCCCCTCTCCCTCTCGGTAGCACATTCTGAAGTATGAGGTCCGCGCCACCGACCCTGCTCTCAGCGTCTGATCCAGCGTGTCTCGCCGCTTGATCCTCGGATACTTCCTCAGGCTCTCCGACGGCACTCGCCCACCTACCGCGTCGTCAGACGCTTCCTGCCCTTCGCCCGCCGCCGCGCCAGGACCCTCCGTCCACCAGGAGTGGAGCTGCGGCTCAGAAATCCGTGCTTCCTCTTACCTCTGCGCTTCTTCGGTTGGTACGTCCGCTTCATCTTGCCCTCGATACGATGCCCTGTCCCACCTCATTTGAATCCAATACACTATCAATCCACCCCCTCCATGTCAAGCCGATTCGCCACCACCCCTCCTGCTCCCCCTCGATCCTGCCCCCACCCTCCCCAACCAGCCTTCTGACAGTCACTTGCGCCACCTCGCCAGAAAAATCCCTCCCCCTGCAAGAAAGTCCTTGCACGGTTTTCCGGCACCGTGCTAATATGCGCCGCTGTCACAAAGGCCGTTGATAAGCGGCCGACGCTGATCGGAAGGACCGCCCGGAATCAGGAACCTGAAGCAGCCATGGTGGCCGCCGCCCCTGGCTCACGACAGCAGGATCTGGGACACCGACCGTAACATCTGCCAAGACAATAACTTGCATGGTTGTCCACATTGGGGAGAGTCTGTGTAGATAGTCGGGGCGCTCTTTTGCGCGCACATCCCTGCGTCATCGCCGATGTTCTACCAAATACGCCCAATTTCAGGTGCGGTGGATAACTTGTTAACCTCTTGTTGATAACATGCGGATTACTATGACCGCTTCAGATCTTTGGACACGGTGCCTCGAGACCATCCGCGACGAGACGGAGCACCAGAGCTACCAGACGTGGTTCGAGCCGACTCGCGGCGTTGAGTTGACTGACGACGCCGTGAAGATCGAAGTGCCCAACCGGTTCTTCGCTGACTGGCTCGAGGAACACTACATGGGGCTGGTGAGGCGCGCCGTCGAGGAGAATGCCGGAAGAGTGCTCGACCCCGTGTTCCAGGTAGCGCACAAGAGGCGCGACGAGTACGAGCCTGTCTCGGCTAGGCGGGAAGTCCCTCCGCCACTGACCACAGCAGCGGCCGATGAGTGCCAACTCAACCCACGGTATACGTTTTCAACGTTTGTCGTCGGGAGTAGCAATCGCTTTGCTCAGGCTGCAACTATGGCAGTGGCGGAGGCACCCGCCGACTCCTATAACCCGCTGTTTATATATGGTGGGGTCGGCCTGGGGAAAACCCACCTTATGCAGGCTGTCGGGCACTACATCAGGGAAAAGCGCCCGGAGCTGTCCGTGCACTACGTCTCCTCCGAGACGTTCATGAACGAGCTCATCACC
>DAOWCM010000291.1 GCA_030639555.1 Candidatus Eiseniibacteriota bacterium
ACGATGGTTGTCAGTGTGAGTCCCATGACATCCTCGGGGAGGATGCCCCGGCTGATCGTCATGGCGACCTTCTTACCCGCGATGAGAGCGCCGGCGAGGACGAAGATGCCGAACACGCCTGCGATCCGTTCGCGACGGATAAGCCCGGCCCCGTAAGCGGCGGAGAACGAGGGGGCGGTTCCGCTTGCGCCCATGTTGATGGCCAGGAACATCGCGGCCAGGAATGGGATCAGTAAGATGGAGAACATCGGTGAGAACATAGCTTCCTCCTCACGGAGGCCGTGTGCATAAAGCTCACCTTAACACTCTAATAATACTCTAATTAGAGCCTGTGGTCAATAGGAGACCCCTCAGGGGGACTGCGAATGCGGTTGCGGAGACAGGGGACACCTGCTAGAAATAGGCTTTTGCGGCGGGAAGAGCGATATCCTAGGGGGTTTGCGGATGCGAGTGGTCCTGATAGCCGGCGCGCGGCCGAATTTCGTCAAGATAGCGTCCTTGAGAAGGGCGCTGTCGGGACGAAGTGGCATGGAGGTGCTCGTCGTCCATACGGGGCAGCACTATGACGATGAGATGTCCGCCGCGTTCTTCAGGGACCTTGAGATGGATGAGCCCGACCGGAACCTGGGCGTGGGCTCAGGTTCGCATGCGGTGCAGACGGCGGGCGTGATGACCAGGTTCGACGCGTTCTTGGACGAGGTCGAGACGGACATGGTCGTTGTCGTAGGGGACGTCAACTCCACGGTCGCCTGCTCACTGACGGCGGTCAAGCGCGGCATTCCGGTGGCGCACGTCGAAGCGGGCCTGAGGAGTTTCGACTGGGAGATGCCCGAGGAGATCAACCGGCTCGTGACGGACAGGCTGTCGTCGCTTCTGTTCACGCCCTCCCGCGACGGTGACGAGAACCTCAAGGGTGAGGGGAGACCGGCCGAGGCCATCCACTTCGTCGGAAACGTCATGGTCGACACGTTGCTCAGGTTTCGTGAGAAGGCCGCTGCGTCTACCGTGCTGGACCGGCTGGGTGTCGTCGCCGGCGAGTACGCGGTCCTGACGTTGCACCGGCCGCGCAACGTCGACACGCGGGAGGCGTTCGTAGGCTTACTCGACGCGTTCGCCGGGATCGCCGGTCGCATGCCCGTAGTGTACCCGATGCATCCACGCAGCAGGAGAACGCTCACTGAGGCCGGGTTGCTGGAACGCGCGGAGGCGATATCGGGTCTGATGATGACGGGGCCGCTCGGCTACCTCGACTTCATCGAACTCGAGGGGCGGGCCAAGCTCGTCATGACGGACTCGGGCGGCGTTCAGGAGGAGACGACAGTACTGGGCGTGCCCTGCCTGACGCTCAGGCCGAACACCGAGCGCCCGGTGACCATCACAGAGGGGACGAACACGCTCGTCGGCACGAACCCCGATGCCATCACGAAGGCCGCCATTGGAATACTCGATGAAGGGTACAAGCTCTCCGGACGTCTGCCGGAGTTGTGGGACGGACACGCGTCCGAACGGATCGCGGATATCATAGAGGACTACGGAGGCCGGCCGTGAGACGGGCGCGACGCTCGAGCATCTCGCGCCACCGGCGCGGAATTCACCAGTAACAGAAAGCAGACACCGATGAACGTACCGCTGCTCGACCTGAAGAGGCAGTACCAGACCATCAAGGAGGAGATCAACGAGGCGATCGCGGAGGTCGTGGAGTCCCAGGGCTTCAAGCTCGGCCCGAAGGTCGCCGCCTTCGAGGGTGAGATCGCCGACTACTGCGGCACGAAGCGCGCGATTGGCGTAGCGTCCGGGACCGACGCCATTCTGCTGGCCCTCATGGCCGTCGGCGTTGGGCGGGGCGACGAGGTGATCACGACCCCGTACACCTTCTTCGCGACGGCGGGCGCCATCACGAGAGTCGGGGCGGTTCCCGTCTTCGTCGACGTCGACCCTAAGACCTACAACATCGACCCCCATAAGATCGAGGCGGCCGTCACGGAGAAGACGAAGGCCATCATGCCCGTCCATCTCTACGGGCAGTGCGCCGACATGGATCCGATCCTGGAGGTGGCGGACAGACGCGGCATCGCAGTAGTGGAGGACGCGGCGCAGGCCATCGGATCGGAGTACAAGGGCCGCCGGGCGGGGTCGATGGGCAGGGCGGGCTGCTTCAGCTTCTTCCCCAGCAAGAATCTCGGCGGCTACGGCGACGGGGGTATGATAACGACCGACAGCGATGAGCTGGCCGACCTCCTGGTGAGCCTGCGCGAGCACGGGCAGACCGAGGCCTACCACCACTGGACCATCGGGACCAACAGCAGGCTCGACGCCCTGCAGGCCGCCGTCCTCAGTGTGAAGCTCAGACACCTGGACGCGTGGAGCGACGGCAGGTCGGCCAACGCGGACTACTACGGCTCGAGGTTCGAGGGAACGCGGGTGACCGCGCCCTGGCGCGAGGAGTGGAGCCGGCACATCTACAACCAGTGCATCATCCGGGTCCCCGATCGTGACGCGCTTCTGGCTCACCTCAGAGAGAGCGGCATCGGCTGCGCGCTCTACTACCCCGTGCCATTGCACCTTCAGGAGTGCTTCCAGACGCTCGGCCACACCGAGGGGGATCTGCCGGAGGCGGAGAGGGCTGCGCTCGAGACCATCTCCATCCCGGTGTTCTCGCTTCTCACTGATGAAGAGAAGGCGCACGTGGCGGACACGGTTCTCGAGTTCACGGGCGGCAGCGCCTAGGGAGCACCGCTCCGGCAGGGCAGAGCGCTGCTAACGCCGCGTAGAGCACCGCCTACGAAGGACGGACGAGATGGCCGGGGAGAAGCTCGGCAGGCACATCGACCTCTCATCCCCGCGGGGATACTACCTCGACTACTCGAGCATGGCCGTGTGCGAGCCCGAGCGGAACGACAGGGGCGTGCCGGTCGTCCGTGTCAGAGGTGGCGGCTGGGTGTGCTCCCCTCTACTCGCGGCCCGTGCCGCGCTCGGCAACCTTGAAGTCTACCTCGAGAACGGGAACTCCCAACGAAGAGAGCGCTTCAGCAGTCTCGCCCGCTGGCTTGTCGACAGCATGGAGATCCTGCCGGGTAGCTTCGGCGGCTGGTCGATGCCCGAGGTTCCTCGGGCGCTCCGAGGAGAGCTGCCACAAGGGTGGTTCTCGGCCTCCGCGCACGCGGAGTGCATCGCCGTCCTGGTCCGGGCGGTCTCACTCCTGCGTCAGGAGGGCGCCATTGAGGCGGCCAGGCGGGCCATGGGCGCCTTCTACACGAGCGTCGAGGACGGCGGATTCCTCCGCGAGATAGGCGAGGCCGGCGACGAGGGCGGTGTGGAGTCGCTCGCGTTCATCGAGGAGTTCCCAGTTCCGGAACCGCCCCGCATGGTTCTGGGCAGCCACATCAAGAGTATCTGGGCGATGTTCGATTA
>DAOWCM010000444.1 GCA_030639555.1 Candidatus Eiseniibacteriota bacterium
GACCTCTTCTTCGCGATACGCGGTGACAACTTCGACGGACATGAGTACGTGGAAGACGCGTTCGCGAAGGGCGCCTGCGCCGCCGTGGTGTCGGATGACGCGGCGCGCTCCGGGCACACTCTGGTCGTGGACGACACCGTCGACGCGCTGCTCAGTCTCGCGGCCTGGTATCGGGGCAGGTTTGACATCCCGGTGGTGGCGGTGACCGGCAGCAACGGGAAGACGACCACCAAGGACATGGCGGCGGCCGTGCTGTCCACGAAATTCCGGACGGCCAGAACCCGGGGGAACTACAACAACCATATCGGCGTGCCCCTGACGCTCTTCGATATAGAGGGAGAGCACGAGGTGGCCGTCGTTGAGATGGGCATGAACCACCCCGGCGAAATAGCCCGTCTGGCGGCGGCGGCGAGACCTTCCGTCGGTGTTATCACGAACGTGGCGGAAGCGCACATCGAGACGATGCAGGACATCGATACCATCGCACAGGCGAAGGCCGAGCTTCTGGATGCACTCCCGCCCGACGGCACCTCGGTCCTCAACTGGGACGACCCGCGGGTCAAGGCGCTCTGGGCCAGGGGTCCGGGCAACGTCGTGACGTTCGGACTTTCGGCTGACGCCGAGGTACGGGCCTTAGAAATCGACGCGAGCGTGGATGCCGTTTCCTTCGAGCTGGCCGACGACGGGCACGTCACGCTTCCGATCGCGGGCCGTCACAACGTGATGAACGCGCTGGCGGCCATCGCGGTCGGCAGGATCATGGGTGTTCCGGATGCCGACGCCGCGCGCGGGCTCTCGTCCTTCGAGGCCAGTCCTATGAGGATGAACTTCGAGAGAGCAGGCTCGCGGGTGGTTCTCAACGACGCTTACAACTGCAACCCGGGGTCGCTCGGGGCCGCGCTCGAGGTTCTCGTGGAGGTGGCGGGAGAGGGAACGTCCGCCGCCGCGATCGGGGACATGCTCGAGCTGGGGTCAGCCAGTGAACGTGCACACCGCGAGGCGGGCGCACGCGCCGCCGAACTGGGAGTCGACTGGCTCCTGCTGTTCGGGACCGAGGTCGCGGCGCTGAGGGTTGGCGCGCTCGAAGCGGGCATGCCGGCCTCGCGGGTCAGGATCTTCGAAAGCAAAACTGCGCTCGTCGACACACTGAGAAAGGAACTCGACGAGTCCGCGGTTCTATTGGTGAAGGGGTCGCGCGGAATGCGTATGGAGGAAGTGGTTGAGTTGCTGGCAGCGGAGGCGCCCGCCTCCAAGCCGGCCGGAGCCTAGGCTCCCCATCGGAAGGGCTGTCATGTTTTATCATCTCCTATACCCCCTAAGGGACCTCGTTTCTGCCTTCAATATCTTCCGGTATATTACCTTCCGATCGGCGTACGCGGCGGTGACAGCCCTGCTCATAAGCTTCCTCCTCGGCCCCATCTTCATTCGCATGCTCAAGAGGCGCCGGCTCACGGAAGGCGTCAGGGAATACGTGCCGGAGTCGCACGCGACCAAGGCCGGGACCCCAACGATGGGCGGCCTGCTCATTCTCGTGGCGACGCTCGTCCCGACGCTCCTCTGGGCGCGCCTCGACAACGATTTCATCTGGCTGATGATCTTCGCGACCCTCTGGCTCGGCGGCGTAGGGTTCGCCGACGACTACCTCAAGGTCGTCAAGAAGCGCAGGAAGGGCCTCGTGGCCCGCTACAAACTGACGGGGCAGCTGGGCCTTGGGCTCATCATCGGGCTCTACGTCTACCACACGCACTTAAACGGCCTCCCCTCGGACATCGAGGTGCCCTTCTTCAAGGATGTCGTCGTGTCGCTCGGGGCC
>DAOWCM010000050.1 GCA_030639555.1 Candidatus Eiseniibacteriota bacterium
CCTGGAATATGGTCCCGTTCGACGTGCAGCTGATCGGAGCTGTCGTCCTGCACCGGGGTCAGATCGCTGAAATGGCGACCGGCGAGGGCAAGACCCTGGCCGCGACCATGCCTCTCTATCTGAACGCGCTCGCGGGCAAGGGCGCGCACCTCGTCACCGTGAACGACTATCTCGCCAAGCGCGACGCGGAGTGGATGACACCCGTTTACGAATCCCTGGGACTGACGGTCGGCTGCATCCAGACCGGCATGACGCCCGAGGAGCGCAAGGCCCAGTACGCCTGCGACATCACGTACGGCACCAACAACGAGTTCGGCTTCGACTACCTCCGCGACAACATGGCCGTGCGCTACGAGGACCGTGTCCAGCCCGATCATTCCTACGCGATCGTCGACGAGGTCGACAGCGTGCTCATCGACGAGGCCCGCACGCCTCTTATCATCTCCGGCACCGTCGAGCACTCAACGCACATGTTCGACAAGCTCAAGACCCCCGTCGAGCATCTGGTGCGGAAGCAAACCGCGCTCATCGGCTCGATGTTCGACGAGACCGAGAGACTCCTCCAAGACAAGGACACCCGCTACGAGGGACTGGTGAAGCTGGTGCAGATCCAGCGCGGGGCGCCGAAGCACAGGCGTCTCATGCGCCTCTACGAGGACCCCTCGCTCAAGACTCAGGTCCAGCGCACCGAGAACGAACTCATGAGGGACAAGGTACTCACGCAGCTGGATGAGGACCTGCTCTTCGTGATGGAAGAGAGGGGCAGGAACGCCGCCCTGACAGAGAAGGGCCGCGACGCGCTCTCACCATCGGAACGGGATCGGCTGGTTCTTCCCGACCTCTCCGAGCAGCTAGCGGTGGTCGACGACGACGACTCGCTGACACCTTCGGACAAAGCCAAGCAGAAGGACGATCTCCACATGGCGTACGCACAGACGAGCGAGCGTATCCACAATGTGGGCGCCCTCCTGAGAGCATACTCGGTCTTCGAGAAGAACGTCGACTACGTGGTGCAGGACGGGAAGGTGATGATAGTCGACGAGTTCACCGGCAGGTTGATGGCGGGACGCCGCTGGTCCGACGGTCTTCACCAGGCGGTTGAGGCCAAGGAGGGCGTCAAGATCGAACGCGAGACCCAAACGCTCGCCACCATCACACTCCAGAACTACTTCCGGATGTACGACAAGCTCGCGGGCATGACCGGGACCGCCGAGACCGAGGAGAACGAGTTCGCGCAGATCTACGAACTGCCGGTCCGCGTTGTTCCACCGAACGAGCCGCTCCGGCGTTCCGACTACGACGACCTCATCTTCAGGACGCGGCGCGAGAAGTTCGCCGCAGCCATCGAGGAGATAGAACGAATCCACGAGCGGAAGCAGCCCCTTCTGGTCGGCACGGTGTCGGTCGAGGTGTCCGAGATCATCTCGCGGCTTCTCAAGCGGAAACGCATACCGCACAGCGTTCTGAACGCCAAGCATCACCAGAGCGAGGCGGAGATCGTGGTGAACGCCGGACAGGCGGGCGCCGTGACGATCGCGACGAACATGGCCGGGCGAGGCACCGACATCAAGCTGGGCGAAGGGGTGCTTCGCTGCGAGAAGTGCTGCCTCAAGTGTGAGACCAAGGACTGCTTGAGGTGCCCGAACGACCACGAGGACTACACGAAACAGTGCCTTGAGGACATGCCGTGCGGTCTCCGGATCATTGGGACCGAGCGTCACGACTCGAGACGCATCGACCGCCAGCTCCGCGGCAGAAGCGGCCGCCAGGGAGACCCCGGCGCCTCGCAGTTCTTCATCTCGCTCGAAGACGAGCTCATGCGTCTGTTCGGTTCCGAGCGTATCGCGAAAGTCATGACAACCCTCGGGGTCCAGGAGGGCGAGGTCATCATGCACCCGATGGTCACCAAGGCCATCGGGCGCGCCCAGAAGCGTGTCGAGACACACAACTTCGACATCAGGAAGCACCTGCTCGATTACGACGATGTTCTGAATCAGCAGCGCGAGGTCATCTACGCGCAGCGTCTCACCATCCTCTCCGGGGGAGACCTCACAGAGGAGATCAGCGGGATCTTCGAAGACGTCGTCAGTCGGATCGTCGCCGCTCACACCGACGCCAGCGACATCTCGGAGGCGTGGGACTTCGAGGGCCTCAACGAGGGCATGAGGCGCATGTTCCTCATCGACGTCGACTTCTCCAAGGCCGACGTCACCGGCATCACGCTGGACACGTTGACGGGGAATCTCAACAAGGCCGCCGCGCTCGCGTACGAGCACAGAGAAGAACAGCTCACTCCGGAGCTCATGCGCCGGCTCGAGCGGCTGGTTCTGCTTCAGGTCATCGACAAGCACTGGCGCGATCACCTCTATGAACTGGATCGATTGAGGGAGGGCATCGGGCTCCGGGCGTACGGGCAGAAAAACCCGCTGCTCGAATACAAGGCGGAGGCTTTCGATCTGTTCATGAACATGATCGAATCCATTCAGGAGGAGTCGGCCCAGTTGCTCTTCCGCGCACAGATAACTGCCCCGCCCCAACCGACCTCGAGAGTGAGCGACGGGCGCGCACACCATCCGGACGCCCAGGTGGCGTCGCACGCCGCGACGCCTTCTCCCACGTCGACGACGCCGGCGCCCCAGTTCGGGGCGGACGGCTCTGGAAGCACTGCGAAGCCGTCACCGGGCGGCCTTCCGCTGCCGCCCGGCCCACGACGCCCCGCGCCCCGCGGGGGGGACGGCGGAAGCGGCGCGAGAAGAGAGCCGGTCAAGAAGGGCAAGAAGGTGGGGAGAAACGACCCGTGCCCGTGCGGTAGCGGGAAGAAATACAAGAAGTGCTGCGGGCGCGACGCGTGACGCCGATGGCCCGCCAGACATCTCGGCGGCCTCAGAGTCAGCCGAATGCAGGAGAGTGAATGGGTAAGTCGCTGGTCATAGTCGAGTCGAAGGCCAAAGCCAAAACGATCAACAAGATCCTGGGCCGTGGGTTCACGGTCAAGGCCTCGATCGGACACGTGCGCGACCTGCCGAAGAAGCTGGGCATAGACACTGAGAACGGCTTCAAACCGACGTACGTGACCATCCGCGGCAAGGGAAAGGTGCTCAAGGAACTCAAGGAGGCCGCGAGCAAGTCCGACATGGTCTATCTGGCGTCCGACTTCGACCGCGAAGGCGAGGCGATCGCCTGGCACATTGCAGAGCTTCTGAAGCTGCCGCCGGAGAAGATGCGGCGTGTCGTCTTCAACGAGATAACGAAGCGTGCGATCCTGTCCGCGATGGAGCACCCCGGCCAGATCGACATGGACAAGGTCGACGCGCAGCAGGCGCGACGCGTGCTCGACAGACTCGTCGGGTACGAAGTGAGCCCGGTGCTCTGGAAGACGATCTACTACGGCCTGTCGGCCGGACGCGTGCAGTCGGTAGCACTCAGGCTCATCTGCGAGCGCGAGAGCGAGATCGAGGCGTTCGTGGCCGAGGAGTACTGGACCATCGACGCCGTCTTCGTCACGAAGGATGGCGACGAGGTGGAGGGAAGGCTCGAGCGCATAGACGGCAAGAAGGCGCGCATCACTGAGGGGGAGCGAGCTCACGAGATAGTCAAGCGTCTGGCGGGCAAGGACTTCCACGTCGCCAGCCTCAAGCAGAAGACGCGGAAGGTCAACCCGTTCCCTCCGTTCATCACCAGCACGCTCCAGCGCGCAGCCGCCAACAGGATGAGGTTCACGTCCAAGAGGACCATGGCAGTCGCGCAGCAGCTCTACGAGGGTCTTCCCATCGGGGGTGAGAACGTCGGGCTCATCACATACATGAGAACCGACTCCACTCGTATGGCCGGCGAGGCCGTCGCCGAGGCGAGGGACCACATAGCGTCCGCCTTCGGCAAAGAGTACCAAGCTGAGAAGCCGCGACACTACAGGACGAAGAAGGGGGCGCAGGACGCACACGAGGCCATCCGGCCGACGTCGGTGACACGCACGCCAGAGTCGCTGAAGCCCCACCTCACCACCGACCAGTTCAGGCTCTACCAGCTGATATGGCGGCGCTTCGTGGCCACCCAGATGGCGCAGGCCGTCTACGAGAACACGACCCTGATGATCGAGGCAGACGGACACGGCTTCAAGGCAACGGGGTCGGTGGTCGCGTTCCCCGGGTGGACGTCCGCTTACTCCGCCGTCCGGACCGACGTCAAGGAGCTTCCCGCTCTCAAGGAAGGCGAGGCCCTGGGCACCAGGTCCATCGATGCGAACCAGCGTTTCACGAAGCCGCCCGCCCGCTACTCGGAAGCCACGCTCATCAAGACGCTGGAATCGAATGGCATAGGGCGCCCGAGCACGTACGCGACCATCGTTGAAACACTCAAGAAGCGGAAATACGTGTCGCTCGACAAGCGGCTGTTCGCTCCGACGGAGCTCGGACGCACCGTGTGGAACCTCCTCGAGCAGGTCTTCTCCGACATCTTCAACGTGGACTTCACGGCCCAGATGGAGAGCGAGCTGGACAGAGTCGAGTCCGGCGAAGACGCGTGGGCGGACGTCGTGGGGGAGTTCTACCGTCCGTTCAAGAGTCGACTGGATGACGTCGAGGGCCGGATCGAGGACCTCAAGCAGTCGCTCATCAAGGAGACGAGAATCCCCTGCGAGAGGTGCGGCTCGGTGATGGTGGAGAAGTGGGGCAGGAACGGGCGCTTCCTCGCGTGCTCCGCCTATCCCAAGTGCAAGTTCTCGAGACCGGTGGAGGGAGAGGAACCCCAGGAATTCGATGTCAAGTGCGTGGAGTGCGGCGCCCCGATGCTCCTCAAGCACGGACGCTTCGGCCAGTTCCTCGGCTGCTCCAACTACCCCGAGTGCAAGACCACCATGCCGCTGCCGACGGGGGTAGCTTGCCCTCAGGAGAACTGCGACGGCGCACTGGTCAAACGCCGCAGCAAGAGAGGACGGACCTTCTACGGCTGCACGAGGTACCCGGAGTGCAGCTACGCGATATGGGACAAACCGGTGCCAGTCACGTGCCCGTCGTGCCAGGCAGGCTTCATGGTCGAGAAGACCGGGAAGAGCCGCGGCAAGAAACTCGTCTGCCTGGAGTGCGGGGAGAGGACGTCGCCGGAGAGGGAAGCCGACGACGTCTGAGTCGCGCGCTGAGCTTCGATGTCAGTGCGCTGACCGCGGCGCCTCCGGAGTGCAACCTTGGCTATCGTAGCGAGCGCCGGCAAAACCGGCAGCAGAAAGAAGCATGGCGGACGGCTCTTTCGCCGGGCGGTCGGGGGCTTCCTCACCGACCTCGAGAGACGCAGCTTCTCGCCGCACACCGTGGCCGCGTATCGCAGAGATCTCGCGCGCTTCGCCGACTTCCTGTCCGAGGTTACGCACGACGATGAGCCGCGCCTCGCGGACTTCGAGCCCGCGGCCGTACGGCGCTTCGTGGCCTGGATGGTGTCGTCACGCTACGCGCGACGCTCGGTGCAGCGCAACCTCGCCGCCCTGCGATCGCTTGCGAAGTACCTCACCGGTCGTAAGGCCATCCGCGTGAATCCCACGCTCGGACTGACGGCCCCCAAACCGGCCAGGCGGCTTCCCTCGTTCCTGACGCGCAGAGAGACCGATCTGCTTTTCAGCTGCCCTGCCGAGCCGACGACCGCGGAGCTCCGCGACCGCGCGATCCTCGAACTTCTGTACGGCACCGGGATTCGCCTGTCCGAACTGGTGTCGCTCTCGCTCCGAGACGTCGATGCGTACGGAGGTCTCGTCAAAGTGATCGGCAAGGGGCGGAAGCAGAGGGTGGTCCCGCTGGGCCGTTCGGCCGGTGAGAGCATCGCGAAGTATCTCGATGCGCGCGAAGGGGGCGCTGCGGACGACCCGCTCTTCCTGAACCTCCGGGGAAGCCGCCTGTCCGGCAGGAGCGTTCAGCGGATCGTTGCGAAGAGGCTCGGGCAAGTGTCCGAGGCCAGGTCACTGAGCCCGCACGTCCTTCGGCACACTTTCGCCACGCACATGCTCAACGCGGGCGCTGACCTCAGAGCCGTGCAGGAACTCCTAGGGCACGCGAGCCTCTCCAGCACGCAGATATACACACACGTCACGACGGAACGTCTGAAGGAGGCGTACAAGAAGGCGCATCCCAGAGCCTGAGCGCCCGCAAACGGCAGCGACACGCACGGAGGGTTTTGATGAGGGATTTCATCTCGATCGCCGACATCGACGGAACCAGCATGACAGGGCTCTTCGACCTCGCGACGGAACTCAAGCGAGACAGGACGGGCAGCAACGACCTCGCGGGGAAGACGGTGGGACTCCTCTTCCACAAGCCGTCTCTGAGAACCAGGGTGAGCTTCGAGGTCGGCGTGTCGGAACTCGGCGGACATCCCATGTATATCACCGATGCAGAGATCAAGATGGGACAGCGCGAGTCGACCTACGACATCGGCAAGGTGCTGTCGCGCTACGTGCACGGGATCATGATCAGGACGTTCGCTCACTCGAACTGCACCGAGTTGGCGGAAGCGGCTGACGTTCCGGTCATCAACGGACTGACCGATCTGGCGCACCCCTGCCAGGTGATGGGCGACATCCTCACCTGCCGCGAGAGGGGCAAGGACCTGAACAGCATGGTCGTGGCCTTTGTCGGCGACGGCAACAACGTCGCGAACTCGTGGGTCAACGCCGCCGGCAACATGTCGTTCGAGCTCCGCATCTCCGGGCCGTCGGGCTACGAGCCGGACGAGGAGCTGCTCCACGCCGCCCGTGCGAAGGGAGCCAGGGTTTCCGTCCTGCACGACCCCGTCGAGGCGGTCACGGGTGCCGACGTCGTCTACACGGACGTCTGGACCAGCATGGGGCAGGAGGACGAGAAGGCGAAGCGAGATGCTCAGTTCCGCCCGTTCCAGGTGAACGACGAACTTCTGTCGCACGCATCGGATGACGCGATAGTGCTGCACTGCCTGCCGGCGCATCGAGGCGAGGAGATAACGGACGCAGTCATGGACGGGCCCCGGTCGGCCGTGTTCGACCAGGCTGAGAACCGTCTGCACATTCAGAAGGCCATCATGGTAGAACTAATGGGGAACAGGTGATGGGGCGCTCCCGCGCATACGCACCGGCGCTGGCTCTGGCGCTTGCGTTCATCTCAGGTTGCGCCCGTGTCGGCCTGCCGCCCGGCGGCCCGGAGGACAGCACCCCACCCGAGGTCGTAACCACGGTGCCTGAGAACGGCGCGACCGGGGCGGGGCGCGATACCAGGATCACGATCGGGTTCAGCGAGGAGATGAACCGCCTCTCCGTCGAGCGTGGCTTCTCGATCGAGCCGACCGTGAAGCTCAGGAACATGCGCTGGGACGGCGCCGCGCTCGTCGCCCGGCCGGTCGCCGAGCTTCCGGACTCCACTACGTTCGTTGTTCGTATCGCCGAATCCGCCCTGGACTACCATGGCGTTGCCATTGAGGAGCCGTTCGTCCTGATGTTCTCCACCGGTGGGACTCTGGACACCGGCGTCATAAGCGGAGCGGTCAGCATGATGGGGGAGGGCGTGGCGGGGGCGACGGTCTGGGCCTGTCGGCAGTCAGTGAGCACGGTGGGCGGAGTCGTTCGGAGCTGCAGGTACGCGACGGTGACTGCCGCAGACGGCACGTTCCGCATCGTCGGGGTTGCGGCCTCGGAGCGGCCATACGTTCTGCTCGCGTTCGTCGACACCAACGAGGACAACGTGTACTCTCTCCGCGAAGAGACCGGTCGTATCGCCGACACCGCCGCGCTCATCGACGGGCCGGGCGGAACCGCGGCCGGCATCCAGATCGAGCTGGCTGACGCCCTCGATGAGGAGGCACCCGCGATCATGCGGGAGGAGGAGTAACCCTGGAATTCGCGAAGATGACCGGCGCCGGCAACGACTTCATCGTCATCGACGACCGTCTGAACGTGCTCGGCGATGACGCCAGAGAGCTGGCGAAGCAGCTGTGCCGGCGCAGGCTTTCGATCGGAGCGGACGGGCTCATACTGGTCGTACCGAGCACGCGCGCTGACTTCCGGATGAGGTACTTCAACGCCGACGGGACCGAGGCCGGCATGTGCGGCAACGGCGGGCGGTGTGTTGCGAGATTCGCGCACGAGAAGGGCATAGCCGGGCCGGCGATGACGTTCGAGACCAGCTCCGGGCTCCACGACGCGAAGATCCTGGACGACGGCAACGTCCTGCTGAAGATGGCGGACCCGCGGGCGATCCTCCTCGACAACCAGGTACAGTTCGGGGGTGAGATCCGGACGCTGCACAGGATAAACACCGGCGTCCCGCACGCGGTGTGTGAGGTCGAGAAGCTGGACGACTTCCCCGTGGTGGAGATCGGCAAGCTCATACGCTATTACGCCGCGTACGTGCCAGAGGGCACGAACGCGGATTTCATGGAGGTCCTGGACGAGCACACGTTGGCGCTCCGAACCTACGAGCGGGGCGTGGAGAACGAAACGCTCGCCTGCGGAACAGGTGCGGTCGCCGCCGCTCTCATATCCGCGGTTCTCGGGAAGACGCGGCCCCCGGTGGCGGTGCGCACGCGGGGCGGCGACACGCTGACGGTCGGTTTCTACATGAGCGACCTGGGTTTCTCGGGCGTGACGCTCTCCGGAAACGCCGACATCATCTTTGAGGGCGCGCTCGAGCAGTCCGAGGACTAGAATCCAAGCGCCAGGCTTCAGCAACGAAGGAAACCGGGAGGACCGATGTTCACAGGCTCGTTTGTAGCGACGGTCACACCGATGAAGAACGGGGAGGTCGACGAGAGGTCGCTCCGGGCCCTGCTGAGAATGCACCTCGAGGCCGGGACGGCCGGCATCGTACCGGCCGGATGCACGGGCGAGGCAGCAACCCTGTCGTCGGAGGAGAAGCTCAGGATGCTCGCGGTGTGCCTCGAGGAGGTCGGCGACGCCATGCCGGTCATCCCAGGCACGGGCTCGAACTCGACGGCGGAGACCCTCCACCTGACGAGGACGGCCGCGGCGGCCGGGGCGCACGGTGCGCTCATCATCACACCCTACTACAACAAACCGACACCGGAGGGACTGTACCGGCACTACCGCGAGGTGGCGCTGGAGGTCGATATCCCCATCGTTCTGTACAACGTTCCGTCGCGCACCGGCGTCAACATGCTCCCCGAGACCGTCGCGCGCCTGTCGGAGATCGAGAACATCGTGGCCGTCAAGGAGGCGAGCGGTTCAGTCGACCAGGTCAGCGAGATCGCGGAGCTGTGCGACATCACGATTCTCTCCGGGGACGACCCGCTGACGCTGCCCATGATGTCTGTGGGAGCGAGGGGAGTGGTCTCGGTGGTTGCCAACGTGCTGCCGGACATGGTCGCAGAGATGGTGGAGGCGTTTCCCGGGCGCCCATCGAGAGCCGCGGAGCTTCACCACGCCCTCCGCCCCATATCGAAGGCGCTCTTCTTCGAAACCAGCCCCGGCCCGATCAAGTACGCCATGGCCGAGCTGGGACTCATAGAGAGCGATGAGCTCCGGGCGCCGCTCGTGGGAGTTACCGAGCAGACGAAAGCAAGAATGGCCGCCGCACTCGGCGCGATTCGAGACGCCCGCGGGTAGACGAGCAGGGGGGCGACCCCGGCCGGGAGCGCCTCGAGGGCTTCAGTGCACGCACCTCCAGGAGGACGGAATGCCGCTGGTCGAGATCTCCATGTTGACAGGAAGAGACACGGACACGAAAGAAGAAATGATTCGGGAGGTCACGGACGCGATCGTGCGCACATCGGGCGCGCCGCCTGAGGCAGTGACCGTGATCATACGTGACGTTCCGCGCACTGACTGGGCGAGAGCGGGCGTTCCGTACTCGAAGATGAAGCCGGACAAGTAGACGAGGCAGCGATCTGGGCTGGACAGTACGTGGACGACAACCCGCCGACGGAAGGCCCGCCGTTCCCGGCGGATTTCGTCAACATCGGAGGTGGCACCGTAATCTGGACGAGGTGGCAAGGCGGCCTCGCGAGTCGGAGCGCGCGGTGAGGGTTGCGCAGCGACGAGAACGCCCGTGCCGTGGGCACGACCGAGACTTCTTGCCACGCAATTCAACTTAGGACTGGACAGAAACTCCTCTCCGCGTCTATCTTGAACCAACAGTCAATCCGTCGGCTGCCGCGTAGCGTGGTTTCATGAGGATGAGACCGCGCGTCGCGGTTTGCTTTTGTCCGGCGGGGCTGTTCTGCCGCACCCCTAGGGTACTCCCGACTGCAGAACGGAGACCGAATGCACCAGCGAGAACAGTGGGAACGAGAACTGAGCCAGGTGATCACGAAACGCGGGGAACTCGCGAAGCTCATTGACCTGACCGACGATGAGGCACAGGCCATCGATGAGCTTCGCGAGGTGTATCCGCTCAAGATCACGCGTCACTACGCGAGCCTCATCAGCCCCACGGACCCCAACGATCCACTGAGGAGACTGGTGGTCCCGACGATGGCTGAGCTGCGTCATCGGCCGGGTGAGGAAGACGATGATGTGCACGCCGATGAGGCGAGGTATCAGCCCTGCCCGGGCATCATTCACAGGTATCCGGGCAAGCTCCTCCTGATACCTACTCTGGTGTGTGCCTCTCACTGTCGCTTCTGTTTCCGGAAGGGTGGCAAGGTCAAGCACCTGAGCCAGGAGGAAAGCGACAGGGCGCTCGACTACATCCGCAGGGATCAGTCGATACGCGACGTGATCATCACCGGGGGCGAGCCCCTCATCCTGTCGGACGACGAGCTGTACCACTGGGTGTCGTCACTGCGGGCCATCCCACACGTGGAGATAATCCGCATCACAACTCGTTCGCCCATCTACACGCCGTCGAGGGTGACGGAGTCGCTGGTGAGGATGCTGGCCGAGCACAACCCGATCTTCATGACGGTGTCCTTCGTGCATCCGCGGGAGATAA
>DAOWCM010000029.1 GCA_030639555.1 Candidatus Eiseniibacteriota bacterium
CGAATGGACGTTCGTCTGCCACCTGACGACGGCGGACGAGGGCGTGACCGAGTCGACCACGACCGACGAAAGGACCAGGGGTTCAAGAAGTGAGACGTAGACCGTGTGAACTCCGGGCGCGCCGTCGTCGACCGCAAAGCCGAGGATGCCGAGCGAATCGGACTCCACGGAGCCTTCCGGGAGAGCCCCGCCATCGACCACCACGCCGAACGACGACCCGGGAGAGACCCCTATCAGTACATGTGAAGTGGCGTCCCTGGCGCCCGGACCGTCGGCCAGAGCACGCGGAGCCGCCAGAAATACCACGACCACGGCCGCCAGCGCGGCAACCGCGCTGACCCGCCCCCTGCTGAGTTCCCGCATCCACACACCCCGTGTTGCGCTGCCTCAGGAGACCGAACGAGATCAGCGGGGCCTGGGGCAGGTGCACAGGGGGTTGCCAGTACAGTGGAAGACTCAAGGACCAGCCAGCGTGGGGGTTGTCTTGCCGGTCCAACGCGACCGAGGCTTCTCGAGTGCCCGCTTGGCCCCGCCTGATCTCGATTCCTTGCTGGCTTCACTTGCCAGCCGTCACAGACGGAATTCTGTCTGGGAAGAATGCACAAGTTGTGCCAATAGGCATGTAACAATACGGAGAGTCTGGCTGCACTCGAGAGAACATGGCATGAGACTGAGGGGAGTTCATTTCAGTGTGGAGCCGGCGGGACGTACAGAAGGACCGGGCCCGTCCTCACGCTCTCGCGTGCGAACGGGCCCTCTCTGAAGCTGGCTGCTTTCTTGAAGCTGGCTACTTCATCGGGACTCCCCCCCCTCGGGTGAGAGTCCCGTCACCGTGCGGCGCTACGGAACCGGCGATCCCGAGACCGTGTTCGAGAGAGCCTCGGCGCCGAACGAGTCAACGACCGCCACCTCGTACCAATAGATGATGGACTCATCAAGCGACTCGTGGGTGTAGAACGTCTCGCTCCGCGTCTCGATCCTCGCGACGATCCTCTTCTCGGAGGTTGCGGGGGGATCCGGAGGGTCTTCCTCCCACACGATGAGCTCGTAGTACATGAAGTCGTCCGCGTCGCTCACGGTCCAGCTGAGCTCGAGCGAGGATGAACCCGGCGACCAGGGCGTGAAGAGCTGGACCGCAGCCGGCGGCTGGTTCTCCGGGGTGGTCGCAGAGACCTCGTTGCTGATAGTCGTCAGGCCCACTTGGTCGACCACGTACACGGCGTAGTAGTACGTCGAATCCGGCTCGAGTCCCGTGTCCGTGTAATCGGTAGTGGACTGGTTGGAGAAGTCACCAATAAGCTCCCGCTCCGTGGACCCGTCGACGCCGGGAACATACGACCGGTAAAGTTTGTATGCTGAGAAGTCCGCGTCGTTGTTGCGGGACCACGAGAGGACGATCTTGCTCTCCGAAAGCGGTATCGGAGTGCCCATCTCGACAGCCGCGGGGGGGTCGAGGATCGTAACGGTTCCGGCAGCGAGCACGGGCTCTGCGCGGTTGCCGACCTCGTCAGTGAAAGCCCCTATCACCGGGCCGTTCACGACCTCCACACCCGGATCGATGGTGTAGTCCCTCTCGTACACGCCGTCCTCGGACACGGTGTCCCCGCCCGTCCCGTCGCCGTAGAGAACGATGTCGAGAACGATCGAGCCCAGGTCCACCGCGGCTTCCCCGTGGAGTTCACCCACCGTCAGGGTGAAGTGAATGACGTCGCCGGCCGCCAGGTCCTCGCCGTCCGAGTCCTCGGTCACTGACTCGATCACGGCCCTGGTATCCAGCTCGATGTCGTCGCTGACGATGGCAGACTCGTTGTCGGCCGCGTCCCTGAACCGGACGTAGACGGTCTTGTCACCGTCGCCGGGCAGGAGAGACCACGAGTAGCCGGACTGATAGGGCTCCCACTGAGCATCCGACATGTCAGGCTCGTTCGAGACCTGCATGATCTCGGTCTCGGCAGAAGCGGACATCCTGAGGGCAACGTTCCTCGTTGAGGTCTTCGGACTGCCCTGATTTATCGTCACGCTGAACATCCTGGGGATCACGACTATCCTTCTCGACGCTTCGCCCTCGAGGCCGAGATCGTTGACGCCGGACACCTTGTAGTAGTACACCTGCCCGTTCCTGACGTCCGCGTCCGCGTACGCCGTCTCTGTCGCGGTGTCGATCAGCTCGTAGTTCTCGTTCTCCCCGCCCTCCACCTCCCATCGGTAGACGCGATAGTGGTCGATCGCCGACGCGTTGCCAACGGACCACGAGAGCTCGACAAGCCGATCGGAGACGACCGCGGTCAGTTCCGTAGGTCTCGCCGGTACTGGCGAGTGCGTGTTCGGGTTCGAGGGGTCCAGCGGGTTAGTGTGGCTCGGCTCCACGAGGGTGCCGAGACAGCCTGACAGACCCGTGACCAGGGCCAGCAGGAGCGCGGCTGCTGTGATGTATCGTTTCATCGAATCACCTCCGGCAACAACGAGTCTGCACTCAGAACGACACCGAGTAGCCGAGCACGGTCCTGTCCGCGTCTATGGCGGCGAAGAGCCCGGACCCGTCGGAGTCAGGCAGGCCGGCAAAGGTACCGCCTCCCTCGCTGGGAATGATCAGTGTAGCGTCGAGCACGTTGACGAGCCAGATGGCGCCCGCCGCGTAAACCCACCGCTTGCGGCTCTCGTGCCATCGCTCGAGGTCGTCGAACGCGTCCAGCATCGCCTCGTGGGCATCGGCGATCTCGTCGACCTGGTCGGCGGAGTTGTAGGCCCTAATGGTCCGTTCGTGCACACGCATCGCGTCCGAGCGCTTTGAGTCCGTGTAGATGACGCCCCAGATGGCGCCCGCCTCCGCGAGCAGGAACACGCTGCCCTTCAGTGTCTTGCCCGCGTAGAACTGGCCCCACCCGGGACACAGGGCGGAGCGCAGCCCGGTCGCCATGGCGGTCTTCCTGTGCATCCGAATGAAGACCGAATCGTGCCGGCTGGGTGACAGTGACGTGCTGCCGGTCCAGTCGGCGTAACCTGGCTTCGTTGCGTTGACCTCGTAGGTGCCCGACAGACCCCTGTTGAGCCTCCACGGCGTCACGCCGCTGAAGACCTGTTCTCCTCTGAGTTCAACGACTACCCCGGGTGGGGAAGACGTTATCACCACACCGTTCGTGCCCTGCGCGTGCGCAGCCTCCGCCAGCGGAAGCGCGGCCGCGAGGGCGACAAGAAGGAGCGCTGCTACTCTCACGGACATCTCTCACTCCTTTGGATGACTTCGTGGACCATTCTGCTGGTGGCTCTACTGGACGCGAATGTCCGGTGATCTCACGGACAAGTCCGCCCGGCCGCCGCGGGGGCGACCCGACAGAGTGATTCTATGGCCCTCTCCCGCCAGTGTCAAGCTCGCCCGGCACCGGGAGGCCGCACGGCCGGCTTCGGCCGGCGCGCGAGCCCCTTGAAACTGGACAGGTCCAGTTCGTACTTCCTTATGAGGTCGTACATCGTGGGCCTGCTTACTCCGATGGCCCGGGCGGCCCTCGAGACGTTCCCCACAGCCTGGAGAAGGGCGCCGGTCACCATGTTGCGCTCGAGCTCGCATCTTGCGTCCGCGAGCGAGCGGTCGGAGGACCGGCCGTTGCCGTTCAGACCCAGATCGGCCGCGCTCACCAGTCGCCCACGCGACAGTATGACGGCACGCCGCACACGAGCCTCGAGCTCAGCGACGTTCCCCGGCCATCCGTGGCTCATCAGCGATGCCATCGCTGACCTGCCGAATCCCGACAGCGTTCGACCGTGCTCGCGGGAGTACTTCGCGAGGAACGCCCGGGCCATGATCGCGACGTCCTCTCCCCTCTCTCTGAGCGGGGGCAGCTCGATCGTCACAACGCCGAGCCGGTAGTACAGGTCCCCCAGAATCGTGGGAGACCCTTCGCCTGCGCCCGACGCCACACCGCAGCAGGGCGGATGGTCGGTGGATGCGACCACCCGAACGTCGGGACGAGCTTCTCGCTCCCGAAGGAAGGCGGACAGCCTCGCCTGGAGCGGCAGGGGCAGACCGCAGACGCCCTCCAGAAGAAGCGTGCCTCCGTCAGCCTGCTCCAGTCGCCCGGAGCCACGTGCGGACCCGCCCTGGGGGTCCGGGCCCACTCGACCGAAGATCTCACCTTCCATGACCTCGAGCGCGGCGCCGGCAGAACTCACCACGACGAAAGGCCCGTCGCACCTGGGGCTCAGGTGGTGTATCGCGCGGGCGATGAGTCGCTTTCCTGTCCCTGACTCCCCGACGAGCAGAACGCTCGCATCGGTCGCCGCGACCCTCACGACAGCGGAGAACGCTGCGCGCATTGCATCGCAGCTTCCCACGAGGTTCTCGAAGCGCTCGACACCGGAGAGCCTGTCAGGCAGGTCCTCCATACCCATCTCCAACTCTCGTATGCGCAGCGCCCGTCGAAGAAGCGCTGAGAAGTCATCGGTCCGCATGGGTCTCACGCAGTAGTCGAAGGCGCCTAGGCCAAGGGCCTCCTCCGCCAGCTCCCGGTCCTCTCTGTCAGCCACCACGATGATCTTCGGCGGCGGCGCGATCTCATGGATGACATCGAGAAGCGACATCTCCCCTTCACCGGCTCCGCCCTCGAAGGCAAGCTCCGCGTCCATAACCACGACCTCGGGGTGGAGCGTCCTGATGGCGGCTGCCGCGGCCGCGGCGGTATCTGAGCGATGGACGTCGTGCCCGCGCAAGGGCAGGGAGGACGGGCGGGCGACGTGAACGCCCGTGCCGGTCTCCGCGCGGCGCGCATCGTGCCAGCCCGCGATGGCGTCGGACACGAGCGCGCTGATCGCGCGTTCGCGTTCGACTACCAGGATCGCGTTGTGGTCGGGCACGGACATGCTCCCTCCGGAAAACACCAGGTCGAGTTCGCCTACTCTTCCAGCTCCCCGAGACGCCGCTCGGCCGCTGCCGCGGCCGGCGTGCCCGGGAAAAGATCCATCACCGATCGGAGGATCTCTGCGGCCGCTCCGGGGTCTGCGAGCCTGCTCTCGCGTATGTCGGCCGCCCTCAGCATCATATCGGGCGAAGACTCGGAATCGGGGAAACGCCGGGCCGTCTCTGCCATGACCGTGGCCGCGTTCCCCCACCTCTCCTGCCTGAGCCTCGTGTCGATCAGGTAGCCGCGCGCGGCCAGCTCGGCCGGCGTCGATGAGTAATCCCGGATGACGCGCTCGTAGTGGTCGGCCGCCTTGTCGAGCGCGACACGCGCCGCGCTGCTCTCGCCCAGTTCCTCATAGTGCTCAGCGATATGCTGCAGCGCCGTGAGCCCGTAGAACGTTGTCGGATGCTCTCTGGCGAGCGCATTGAGCTGTGCGACGGCGCCGTCCCAGAGCCCTTCGCTCTCGTAGCTGATAGCCAGATACTGGATCGCCGTGGCTCGCACGGCCTCGTCCTTTGCGAATCTCTCGGCCACGACCTCGAGCCGGGACCTCGCGGTTTCGTGTTCGCCTGTCGCGATCTCCATCTCCGCCAGCGCGAGCGCGGCGGTCGCTGACGCGATGTCGTCCGGGTAGTTCTCAACGACCTTCAGGTAGTAGCTCCGGGCCCTCGCCTCCCGGTTCAGCTTGTTCGAGTAGGTGTCGGCGAGCGTCAGCCAGATCCCCGGGCGATTCCCGTCGTGGCCGTAGTCGCGGTCGAGCTCCTCGTAGGCGGCCACGGCATCGCCCCAGCGCTCTTCCATCAGAAACGTCTCGGCGCTGAAGCTCATCGCCAGCTCGGCGGTCGGGCTGCCCGGCCACTCTGCGGCCCATACCGCGTAGTAGTCCCTCGCCCGCTCGAACCACTCGCGGCAGCGGGCCTCGTCTCCCCGTGCGTAGCAGCCGGCGGCAACCCGGATGGGCGCTCGCAGGATGCGTGCGTCGGGGATAGCCGCCTGGGCCCTGGCCGGGGGCCAATCGGACATCAGGCCCTCGTAAACCGCAACGGCGTCCTCCCATCGTCCGCTCATTTCCGTCACCTCGGCGAGAGCGACGGCCGCCTCGACCGCGAGGTTCCTGTCGTACGAGTAGCCGTCCCTCACGGACGCGTAGAGACGAATCGCCTCGTCCGTGTCGTCGGACCGCGCGGCCATCTCAGCAAGCTCCATCCTGCTGCGCGCGGCTATCGCCGCGACATCCAGCTGCGCCTGAGACAGCGCCGAAGCATCGTCGGGAGGCGGGAACCGGTCGACTATCTCGCTGTAGATGTCCGCGACGTGCTCTTTCATCTCATCCGTTGCCAGGCCGGGATTGGTTCGCATGGCCTGGACGGCCTTCGCGGCCTTCCAAGCCAGCTTCTCGGCCACGTACCTGTCACGAAGCCCGGGCTCAGACCCGCACCCGAGTGAACCCGCGAGGAGGGCGAGCGCCACGGCGCCGGCCAGGCACGCCCACAGTGTCCTGGGAGCTCTCATCGCTGTTCCTCCCCGGGTCCGCTGGAAGGCCCTTCGTCGGCGGTCACGTGCAGGTAGAACCTGGTCGCGGCCCCGATCGTCGCGTAGTTGATGAACAGAATGACGACTATCCAGATGAGCATCCCCACCACAAGGAGTTCCGGTGAGAACCTGTAGATGATGACCGTGCTGTTCCTCATGAACCACGCTGGAAGAAGCTCGAGCGCCGCGGGCACCGCCACGAGAAGCAGAGTCGTCACCGGGTTCCGCAACGCAAGCGAGACCGTGGCGGCCAGCGCTCCGCCCACGCGCTTGTCGTCCACGACCACCGCCGCGATGCCGTACACAAAGACGGCCTGCACGACGAGAACGACTCCGATGAGCATCACGCGGAGCATCCTGAACCGCAGGGGACTAGTGTCGGCGAGGCCTCCCCAGATCGACATGGGCACGCGCACCGCCACCTGAGAAAGTACGGCGACCACGAGCGCGACCAGGAGGGCGGGCACGTATTTCGACGCGCCGGCGGCGAACCCTGCGGAATAGCGTTCCTTCCGTCCACTGTAGAAGGACGCGAAGAGGTGGACGGCCGCCGCCGTCACCAGCGCACCCAGAAACACGGACAGGATGATGTCCGCCTGCCCGAGACCACCCCGCAGCACCATGAGGTTGTTGGGGTAGTGAAGCGCCGCGTCCCCGAACCTCCACCGCATGAGGGCCGGAACGAAGAACCTCAACGGAGCGACGGTGAAGCCCAGAAACATCAGCAGGATCAGGGTCTGAACGCCCGCGTAGATGAGGAAAGGCGCCAGAGCCGCTCTCCTGCGGAGCGCCCGGAACATCTCCGCCCAGCTCCAGATAAGTGCGTTGAACTGTTGGACCACGCCCATCTGACCCTCCCCCCAGAGATCTCCGATTCCGTTCGCGCGCAGCGGCGTTCGTCAGGCCCGCCCGCGCGGCTGCAACATGATCTCCACGCCCGGGCTACCCGCCTTCGGCGAAGAGCTCGGGTATGTGCGGAAGCGCGTCCTCCGCAAAGAGGCGCGCGGTCGAGAGGGCCTCATCGAAGCCTCCCTCTCCCACCGCAACCGACACGCGGATGAACGCTCCGAACGTCACGTTGGACGTGACACCGGCCGTCGCCATGCGCGCCATGAACTTGTCCCTGTCGGCCGTCGCGAGATCGCCGGCCGTGTACCACCAGTAGAGCGCGACGCGCTTCTGGCCGCGTGTTTCTATGAGCAGCCAGTTGGCGTCGAAGTCCCCACCCTGTCTGGACAGGGAAGTGAGACCCTGGTCCACGACGCCCCATCCTTGGGCCCTGTAGCAGACCACGGGCTCGTGCGCGCCATACCTCTCGTTCTGATGGAATATGATGACGAACCACACCGAGTTCCCCTCCTCGTCGACGTAGCGCCGCGCCAGCGTGTCGTCGGCGTCCAGCTCTTCCGTGACGACATCGGAGAACTCGAGGTCCGCCCCCGTCCACGAATCGAGCGCCACCGGGAACGCGGTCAGGGCCTCCGGACCGAGCGTCAGACGACGGGGCGGATTGAGGCGCACGTACAGCGCGGTCGCCACCAGGAGAACCAGCACTACGGCGACTCGGGCGGACGTCTTCATGCGGTCTCCTCTCCCTCTGTCTCGCACCTCAGGAGCTTCCTGACGGTGACGAGGCCAACGAACGCGATCATGAACAGCAGGAGTCCCGAGAGATCGTGGAAGAAGCCGAGCGCGGCGTCGATGCCCCAGATGTTTGCCACCACGCACACCACCGCGATGCGGATAACATTCGCGAGAACTGCAAGAGGCACGGCGGACGCGAAGAGCACCACGCGTTTCCAGGTCTTCCCCCGCGTGAGGTAAGCGAAGAGCGCCCCGAGCGCGACGAGCGCTATCAGCGAACGGAGCCCGCTGCAGGGGTCGGCTATCCTGAGTGAGCCGGCCGGGATGTGAATGGTCATCCCGGAGCGGGCGAGCGGGATCCCAAGCTTGACCGCGATGCCGCTGCCGGCCCTGGCAGCGAAGACCTTGAGGCGGAACGCAATGACGTTCATCATATAGGGCGGCATCGGCAGCATGAGAACGAGATAGCCCAGGGGGAACCACACGGTCCTCGTGGCCCTCCCGCCATGGAAGAAGAGGGAAAGCCCGAAGAGCAACAGGACGAGCGAATAGCCCTGCGTCATGAAGACGCCGGCGCGTATCGACACGATGTGGCCCAGAAGAGCGAGCCCGATCAGCACGAGGCCGAACGGGCTCCCGCGCCCCCGCGCCGTAAGGTACCGCCGCCTGTCGCGCCACAGCAGGAAGGCGACCACGGGAGGAATGAGGTACCCGTGCGAGTAGTTCGGATTCGTAGCCCAAGTCCGCCACAAGACCACGAGTGTCTCGTGGTACACGAGAACAACGAGCGCGGCCACCGCGACGATCGCCGCTATGTTCCTCGGAGCCCGCTTCCTCTCGCTGCCCGAGCCGCCGGCCTTCAGCGGGAGATTGGTCGTCACTCCTCCCCTCCTTGCTCGGAGTCCACAACCTTCTGTCCATCGCTGACGTCCTCGGTGCGCGAGACCGTCCTCAGAGTCCCGATCACGATCCCCAGGTCGAGCGCGAGCGAGCAGTTGCGCGCGTAGAACTCGTCCAGCCGCACCTTCTCGGCCTGTGTGATGCTGTCTCTGCCGTTTATCTGAGCCCATCCCGTCAGGCCCGGCCGCATGACGTCACCCCCGACCTTGCGACGCGCGCCGATGAGATCGTGCTGGTTGTAGAGCGCGGGTCTGGGGCCGACGATACTCATGTCACCCATGAGTATGTTCCAGAGGTTGGGCAGCTCGTCGAAGCTGAGCCTGCGAAGCAGGCGCCCGGTCCTCGTCGTGTAGTCGTGGATGGTCGGCGCAAGGAGATCGGTCGCCAGCTCGGGCGTGTGCACGTGCATGGTCCGGAACTTGTAGATGGTGAACTCCTGCGAGTAGATCCCGATGCGCCGCTGTCTGTAGATGACGGGGCCCCGCGAATCGACCTTCACCAGGAGCGCGGTCAGCGCAAGGACGGGGAACATCACGATGAGCGAGAGCAAAGCGATGGCGGCGTCTATCAGGTACTTGGCGGTCAGGTAGCGCCTGAACCCCATCCGCCCACCGCCCAGGATCCGCTCGCGGCTCACTACCCGTTCCAGGAGGTCGTTCATCCGGCCCGCGAGGTGCTGTCGCGAGTAGCTCCACCTGACGTACTCGTGCCCGTTCTTCCCGAGCCGCGACCGTTCACCCTCGTCCTCCAGGAGCCTGAGCAGCGCGGAAGCGAGGGCCGCGGAGTCCCCGGGGGCCACGATGACGCCCCCGTCGGCCTCGGTCATTATCGCCCGAGCATCCCCGCCGACGGCGGCGACGACGGGTTTCCCACAGGCCATGTAGTCGAACATCTTGACCGGCACGGTTCCCTCGCTGAAGCTCCCTTCCGTCGTCGTGGCGATGCAGACGTCCGAGTTTCGGATCCTCTCCGCCAGACTTTCGGGCTGCTGGCTGGGCAAGAACTCCATGTTGCTGAGCTTGCGGCGCTGTGCGTCGGCAACGAGCGCGTCCTTGGCGACGCCGTCGCCCACCATGACGAAGCGAATCCTCTCATCGTCCACCAGCAGCTCGGCGGCGTCCAGGATCATCTCCATGCCGTGTACCAGGCCGTGGGTACCGCTGTAGAGAACGGTCCACTTGCCGTTGGCGACGCGCCCGACGTCGTTCTCCGCCGGCGTGAAGCAGTCCGTGTCGGCGCCGTTGGATATGAGCACGACGCGATGTCCGGGGATGCCTCGCTTGATCATCAGGCGGCGCATCCCGGGCGTCACCGCGACGATCCAAGCGGCGTGCGCGTACAGGAAGAGTTCCATCCGCTCGGCCATCCGGATGACGCGCTTCGACGTCAGCTGCCCGAGCGCCACGGCGGCGTGCGGCCAGTAGTCCCGGACGTCGAGAACGTACGGGGCGCCCTTGACGTGGCCCAGGAGCCAGCCCGAGACCCCGAGGAAGAGCGGCGGCGACGTGACGAGGATCACATCGCACCCAGGCAGAAAACACCCGCGCACGAACGCGGACACGGCAAACGAGATCTGGTTGAGCATGCGCGTCAGGAACGTCTTCCGCGGCGTCGCGAAGAGATAGCTCCTGATGACACGGACGCCATCAAGACGCTCTGACGCACCTAGCTTCCACCGGAACCCCTGCTGCTTCCTGCCGCTCGGGTGGTTCGGCATGCCCGTGAGCACCGTCACCTCATGGCCCCGACCAGCGAGCTTGGTCGCGAAGTGGTAGGCCCGCAGAGGTGCAGCGCCCGTCTCGGGAGGGTAGTACTGTGTGAGGAAAAGGATCCTCATGCCCTTCCTCCAGCCGGCCTGCCGGCACGCTCCAGAAGGCTCGAGAACACATCCTCGACTCGCGCGACGACCCGGTTGATATCGTAGTTCTCCCCGGCGATCGCCCGGCCCTTCTTACCCATCTCCCGTGCACGGTCGGCGTCGTTCAGAAGTCTGAGGACGGCGTTCGAGAGCCCTGGCGCGTCCCCCGGGTCGACCAGGAACCCTGACACCCCGTCCTCGACAACCTCCGGAACACCGCCCACACGCATGGCAACAACGGGAACGCCGGCCGCCATGGCTTCCAGCACCACGTTGGGTGAACCCTCCGACAGCGACGAGAGCACGAGCACGTCCATCAGTTTGAGCACGGCGGGCACATCGTCCCGCACACCGATGAAGTGGACCTTCCCGGAGAGCCCGAGCTCGCCGGCCTCCCGCTCGAGGCGCGTCCTTTCGGACCCGTCGCCCACGATAAGGAACCGCACATCCCCGGCAGCCTTCAGGATGAACGCCGCTGCCTCCAGGAAATGCCCGTGACCCTTCACAGGAGAGAGCTTCGCCACTACTCCTACGACCTTGCTCTCGCCGAGACCCAGTTCCCGCTTGAGCTCCTCTGCGGGCGTGGCGCGCCAGATCCGCTCGAGGTCGGTTCCCACTCCTATGTTCCGTACTTTCGATTCCGGCACGCGGAACCGTCCGGAAAGCTCCCGCGCGGCGGCCGCGCTGTTGACGATGACGGCGTCGACGACGCGCCGGCTCACGAAGCCGTAGACCCACTCCCTCGCGCCGCCTCTGAGCCAGTAGCTGAGGTTCCGCTGGTTGTTCACGACCACGGGAACGCCCGCGGCCCGACCCACGAACGGACCCACCAGTGTCGTCAGACCCAGCATGCAGCTCAGGACGTCGACCCTCTCGCGACGGAGGAAGGCCGCCGCTCTGGAGAGGTCTCCGACGGTCCGCGGAGACAGCATGCGTCTGCCTGTCCCGAATTCGTGGACGGGAACGCCAAGAGCCTCCACCTCCGGCAGCAGTTCGCCCTGCGCGAGCGTGGAGAACACGATGGGCGTGAACCTCTCCCGGTCCATCCTCCTCAGAAGCTCGAGCAGGAAGCGCTGGGTCCCCGCGTGCTCGAACGAGCCTGCCCACAGCACAAGCTTCGCGGGAGTTCCGTTTCTATGTGTATCGGCCCGGTCCAACAGACCTCCGGGGCCTGAAAGGCCCCTAATCAGAGTTCCCGTAGAACGAGTTGTCCGCCTCCAAGCCGCGACCGCGCACCGGGAGGACCCTCGTTATCTCGTCCACAACGTGCTGGTCCTGATATCTGAACCGCGAGTACTGTATGTCCGCCGCCAGTCTGGCGACGTCCCTGTGCCTGGGCGCTATCCCTAAGCGCGGAATGCAGTATAGGGAGTGTCTGTGCGAGACGGGTCCGGACAGCGACGTCACCGCCGACTCGAATCCCGCAACCGCGACGAGCTTCGCGACCCTGGCGTCGCAGTGGCGGTCCGTCCTGCCGTTCGGGTAGGCGAAGTGCTTGACGGACGCCTGAAGCGCCTCCTCTATGTCCCTCCGCGAGGCGACCACTTCTTGAGCAACGTCGCTCGTGTCGAGACTGGGCAGGTTGTAGTGGGAGTACGTGTGGGCGCCTATCGTCATGCCGGCGCCGTGCATCTCCCGGATCTCGTCCCAGTTCATCATGATCCGCCTGGCCCGGAGGTCCGTCCGCGAACCGGTCTCCTCGTGAACCTCCGTGAGAATGCTCTCTATCTCATCGAGCTTGCAGCGCTTCACGATGCCCGTGACCATCTTGATCGTGGCTTCCTTCTTCGCGTCGCTCGACAGGTCGATGCTGCGCTCGCCCAGAAACGAGAGCGACATGCCCGGCCTGTCGCACAGCCTGATGGCCCGCCTCAGGGCCACCGTCCACGGAACCCGGGCATCCGCCACGGTGCCCGTTGTGACGTAGAAGGTCGCCGTCGCTCCGTGCTCCCTGAGAATCGGAAACGCGTTCCTGTAGTTGTCCTCGTATCCATCGTCGAACGTCACTGCCACGTTCCTCGGGTCCACGCCGCGCCGGGAGCGCATCTGCTGCACCATCTCCCCGACGCTCACGATCCGGTGTCTC
>DAOWCM010000146.1 GCA_030639555.1 Candidatus Eiseniibacteriota bacterium
GCCATTGCGCGTTCATCCAATCCAGCTTGTTCGGGTCGAAAGACGCCGGTTTCTTGCTTACACGGCTCATGTCGAAGTTCTGGAGGAGCTCGTCCAGTGAGAAGAACTCCTGGTCTCCTTCGTAGGACCATCCCAGGAGCGCCATGTAGTTCACGACGGCCTCCGGCACGTAGCCGCGTCTTCGGTACTCGCCTACTGCGATGGCCCCGCGGCGCTTCGACATCACCTGCTTGTCCGGAGCGAGCACAAGAGGCTGGTGGCCGAACGTAGGGGGTTCGTGGCCGAGCGCTTTCCAGATCACGATCTGTCGCGGCGTGTTCGAGATGTGGTCGGCACCGCGAATGACGTGCGTGATCGCCATCTCCAGGTCGTCCACCACCACGGCGAAGTTGTACGTCGGCGTCCCATCCTGACGGATTATGACGAGGTCGTCCAGCTCGGCGTTGTCGAACTCGATCTTCCCGAGCACCATGTCATCGAACGACGTCTTCCCCGCGGGCACACGGAAGCGGACTACCGAAGGTCGCCCCTCCGCCAGAAGCGAGTCCCGCTCGTCGTCGGAGAGCCCCAGGCACTTGCGGTCGTAGATCCACCCTCCGTCGGCCGCCTGAGCGCGGCTGCGCTTCTCCTCGAGTTCCTCGGGAGAGCAGAAGCAGCGGTACGCGTCTCCCGTCTCGAGGAGCTTCTCGACGTGCGGCGCGTAGCTCCTGGAACGTTCCGACTGAAGGTAGGGGCCGAAATCGCCTCCGCACTCGGGACCCTCGTCCCAATCGAGCCCCAGCCAGCGAAGGTCATCGAGGATGGCGTTCAGGTACTCGGGCGTGGACCGCCCCCGGTCCGTATCCTCTATTCTAAGGACGAACGACCCGCCCTCATGGCGCGCGAACAACCAGTTCAGAAGAGCCGTCCGGGATCCACCCATATGGAGGAAGCCCGTCGGACTCGGTGCGAAACGCACTCTGACTCGATTCATGTGTCACTCCACGAAAAAGGCCTCTTCTCCGAGGCCGTTTGCACTCGGGAGGACTATACCAACCCTCGGGCGGGACTGTCAAGGATGCCCGGTCGCGCGCGCGGGCGCACTTGACAGCCGTCGGAGGAGCGAGCTAGTGTTGTGAGGGTGACACGGAGCTTCTGCCCCGCGGGATTCAGGGAGATGACAGGCCATTCCACATCCATGCTGAGGCTCAGGAAAGACGCGCTGATCGCGCTCGCATGGCTCGCAGCGTTCGCCGTCGCGATGGCGTACGTGGAGGCGGCGGTCGTCGCCTACCTTCGACTGCTGTATTACCCCGATGGATTCTCTATAGAGGGAGCGGCCTCCCTCCAGTGCGTGCCTCCGACCGTTCTTGCGATCGAGATAGGGCGCGAGGCCGCGACCATCGTCATGCTCGCAGCCGTCGCCCTCCTGAGTGCCCGGAAGAACTGGTGGGAGCGCCTGGCCCACTTCATGTGGGCGTTCGCGCTCTGGGACATCTTCTACTATGTCTGGCTCTACGTGCTGCTCAGGTGGCCTTCCGGCCCGATGACCATCGACGTGTTGTTCCTGATTCCCCGGCCATGGATCGCACCCGTGTTCGTGCCCGTCGTCGCTTCCCTCCTGATGATGGGCGCGGCTCTGGCCATTCTCAGTCGTGAGTGCGTGCGCCGTGCCGGGGGCCGTCGCATGCGCACTTGACAGGTATCGCGGCGCGGGACTAGGCTCAGTGTGAGCGGGGACGCAGCAAGCTCGGCGGACGGTGCGCACCGTCGCGTGCTGCGCCACGGGCGGCGCCCTGGTATTCCGGCACTCGGTTGAGAGGTAGTGGATGATTCATCGCGTGTTGGTTCTGATCGTGGCCGCATGTTTGCTGGGAGCATGTTCCAGCGACGAGACCACGACAGACGGCAGCATCAGTGAGCAGTTACAGACGACGGCGGTCCCCGCGCCGGGCGAGACCGCGGCCCGGAAGGACGACGCGGTCCGGGGGCCTTCCGGAGAGCCGGCGGACACCGTGGCCCATGACGACGCGAGCGCGGACACAACTGGGCTCGAGTCCGTGGAGGACGCCGGCGAGCCGCCGGAAGCCCCCACGGGTTCAGAGGAGTCCGCGCAGAGCGAGCCTGCCGGCGAGCCCGACCCATCGACGGAGCCTGGAGTGACCGCTTCCTCGAGAGGACTTCACGTGCTGCGGGCGTACGTCTGCAAGGGCATCGAGCAGAGCGAGCCGACCGAGGCGGGGAAGAGCTTCATCCCCGAGGACGGCGTCGTGCGGCTCTGCTGTTTCAGCGAGATCGCGGGGGCCGCCAGACCGGACACGGTCTTTCACGTATGGCACTGGGGTGACCGTGAGATGGCCCGCGTCGCCCTTGAGGTCAAGAGCGCGCGATGGAGGACCTGGAGCACGAAGCGCATCCTGGACGAGTGGCGCGGCGAGTGGCACGTCGATATCACCGATCGTGACGGAATCATCCTCACCAGGCTCGAGTTCGCGGTCGAGTAGCTTGACCTCACCCTCAGAGCCCTCCGAATTCCTCAGAAAAATCCCACAAGCAGCTTGACACGCCTGGTATTCGAACTATATAATATTAGCACGTTTGAATAAAGCCACGCTGGAGGCCGTCGGGGGCAGCAATGGATGATGCAGGTCACATCACAGAGAGCGCCCGGGCGGGGGAAACTCAGTCCGAGGCGTGTGAGAAGGCGGCGGATCTTCTGCGCGCCCTCTCGCATCCCGTCCGGCTCAGGATCATCAAACTCCTGAGTGGGGGAGAGCTTTGTGTGAAGAGCCTCGAGGAGATGCTCGAGATCTCGCAGTCGTCCGTTTCTCAGCACCTGACGCGCTTGAGGTACGCCGGATTGATCGAGTCCGAGCGCAAGGGGCACCTCGTCTGCTACCGACTGGTCAATGGCGGTGCGGCGAAGGTGGTGGAAGCAGCAATGGACGAATCACAGCACAGGGGTTGAGAGGAGAGAGGTAACCTAAGATGAGCAAGACAGTAGCGGGAACCGATGATAATTTCGATGCTGAGGTCCTGAAGTCGGACGTGCTGGTGGTGGTTGATTTCTGGGCGCCCTGGTGCGGGCCGTGTCGTCTGGTCGGGCCGATCCTCGAAGAGATCGCGGACGAGAACGACAGTAAGCTCAAGGTCGTGAAGGTCAACGTGGATGAGAACCCGGCACTCTCGCAGCGCTACGGGATCCGCGGCATTCCGACCATGATGTTCTTCAAGGGCGGCGACCAGGTCGACATGACCGTGGGCGCAGCCATGAAAGATCACATTCAGGAGAAGATAGACGCCCTGCTATAGCCGGACATGGAGGTAGTGAGTATGATGAAGACCCTGAAGGTCGCGGTTCTCCTGGTGTCGGTAGCGGTTCTCTCTGTCGGGTTCGCCGGATGCGGCGGATCGGAAGAAGAGGCGCCGGCCGGTGAGGCTGCGGCGACCGCCGAGAAGACTGAAGCCGTGCCCGTCCGGCAGGCGTCCGGTGCAGGTATCGAGCCCGGACAGACTCCGCCCGCGTTCGTGCTTCCGGATCTTTCCGGCAACGACGTTTCCCTCGATGACTTCGAGGGTAAGGTCGTCATTCTAGACCTCTGGGCGACCTGGTGTCCGCCGTGCAGGAGGGAGATACCGTTCCTGGTCTCGCTCTACGAGGAGTACGGGGACCAGGGGCTCGTCGTCGTCGGCATCGGTCTCGATGATGGCGGCGCTTCGGTCATCGCCCCGTTCGTCGAGGCCAACGACGTCACCTACACGATTCTCATCGGCAACCGGACCATCGGCCGTGACTACAAGGTGAGGAGCATTCCCATGACCCTCACCATAGACAGGGACGGCCGCGTGGCCGCCAAGGACGTGGGTTTCACGCCCTCGATAGCAAAGGAGATGCGCGCCCGCATCGAGGAACTCCTGGCGCGTCCCGCAACAGAGGCGTAGGACTTACCGCACATCCTTGAGGATCGCACCGGGGGACGAAACGTGAAGTTGAGCGAACTGGCACTGCCCGCCGTCTTCGTCGGACTCTGGCTCCTGCTGCAGCTGGTCGTGCTGCCCAGGCTCGGAGTGTCGACGTGACTCAAGTCATCCTGCGGGCCCGACGAGCAGCGGGTCGAGGAGTCGTCGGGTCACGACGACGGTAGCGAACGGTAATGGAGCATCCCCTCATCGTTGTCAGGAAGTCGAAGTTCGTGCTCGAACTCACCACGCCGGCCGGGACGCGCATCTTCCCGGTGGGCATAGGTTCGAACCCTGACGGCGGGGACAAGGAGAGGGAAGGCGACTGCAGGACCCCAGAGGGCGAGTTCCGGGTCGTGTCCATCGAGGACTCGAGCGAGTGGGAGCACGAGGGAGAGCGGGCCTACGGTCCGCTCTTCCTGCGTCTCGACTGCCCGTCCTGGGACGGGATCGGCATACACGGTACGAACGAGCCGGAGCTCGTCGGGACGAGATCGAGCAGGGGCTGCATCCGCATGAGGAACGATGATCTCCTGACGGTGGCCGGCGAGGTGACCGTTGGCACCCGGGTCAGGATAGTCCGGTGAGCGGCCGGCCGGGAGACCGGCGGCGGTTCCCGGGGAGGGGAATTCTGTTGACATGCCCGATGCCCGAGAGTAGATTCAGCGTGCCTCAGGCGGGCGTTTCTCCTGCCGGCATCTCTTCACAGATTCTCGGGAGCTTATCATGCGACCCGGTAAGTTCGTGGCCGTCGCTGGAAACATTGGCGTGGGCAAGACACACCTCACCACGCTTCTCGCGAACCACCTGGGGTGGCGCGCGTACTACGAGCCCGTCATCGACAATCCGTACCTCGACGACTTCTACGCGAACATGGAGCGCTGGTCGTTCCACCTTCAGGTCTTCTTCCTCTCGAAGCGCTTCGAGATCCACAGGGAGATGATAAGTTCGGACGAGCCGTGCATTCAGGACAGGACCATATACGAGGACAAGGAGATATTCGCTCACACGCTCCACGGCCAGGGGTTCATGTCGGACCGGGACTACGAGAACTACACGGCCCTGTTCGACGCGATGACGAGCTTCCTGCGCACTCCGGATCTCGTGGTATATCTGCGCGCCAGCGTCGACACGCTGCAGGAGCGCATCAGGTGCCGCGGGCGCGACTGCGAGAGGGAGATATCGGGCGAGTACCTCGAGGCGCTGAACCTGGCGTACGAGGACTGGTGCGCTCGGGCAGCCCGTATCACGGAAGTGCTGACCGTAGACACGGAGGGCCTCGACCTGGTGCAGGACGAGGAGGCCGTGGAACGCGTCCTCACGAAGGTCGTGGGGCGCCTCGGCCTGACCGCCCGGGAGGACCAGCCGGTCGGAGTCGGCCTGGAGCTCGCGAGCATGTAGCGTCCACTGCGGGGCCGGCGTTTCCCCGAAGCGCCCACCGGAGCCTCGTTTATCCCCGATCGCACGTGAGCCGAATGAGAGCGGCATCCGAGCGTCAAAGCTCGGGGCGGCTGCGTTTCTGTGCCCGGAGCAGTGTGAGGGTGCGCTCCGGGTGATTTCTTGACCTATAGTCTGTATGATGGTATAATGAGGCAGGAATGAGAATGGGGGTTCTATGACTCACAGGAGACTGGCGGGGCTGGCCTTGTTGCTGGCCGCGCTCCTCGTGTTGACGGGGACAAGCGTATCTGTGGGTGCCGACAAGAAGGCGCCCGAGTTCACCCTTCCGAATCTCGATGGCGATGACGTCACGTTATCTGAACTGCTCGAGGACGGACCGGTGATCGTGGA
>DAOWCM010000053.1 GCA_030639555.1 Candidatus Eiseniibacteriota bacterium
GGGAGATGGGTTTCGGAGCGGGCATGGGTCTCCCGAACATCAAGAAGAACTCAGACGATTTCGAGGTGACATCGGAGGTCGGTGTGGGGACGACCGTGCGGATCAAGGTGCTGGCCCGTCAGTGAGGTTCTGCGATGACGATTGAGAAGTACTACCACGCGCACGAAGTGAATCGGGAGGCGTGCGACGGCCGGATGAAGTGCCTCCGTGCCTGTCCTACTGACGCCATACGGGTCAAGGACGGCAAAGCACACTTCATCAGCGAGCTCTGTGTCGATTGCGGGGAGTGTATTACCGCGTGCCCTCACGGGGCCTTCGTCCCTCTCGCCGACACGCTCCAGGGCACACCGAGGAAGGGCAAACTCCGCGTGGCGATTCCCTCGCCGGTGCTCTACTCCCAGTTCCCCTCGGAAATCAGCCCGAGGAGGATCCTCCGCGGGCTCTTGCAGATAGGCTTCGACCACGTGTTCGATGTGGCCAAGGCCTGTGATTGGAGCACCCTGGCAACCCGCCTGTTCCTGAAGGAACACACGGGGCCGTGGCCCATCATCTCGAGCTTCTGTCCGGCGGTCGTCCGGCTGATACAGGTGAAGTACCCCGAGCTCACGGAGAACATCCTGCCGCAGCAGGCTCCCAGGGAGATAACCGCCCGCGAGGCGAAGCGGAAGCTCGCCACAGAGAACGGGATCTCCGAGTCGGAAGTGGAGGCCGTCTACATCACGCCGTGTCCTGCCAAGGTCGTGTCGATTCGGCAGCCCGCAGAGGGAACGAGATCCTCGCTGGACACGGCGATTGCCGTTTCTGAGATCTACCCCGCGCTCAGGGAAGCCGTCTCCGAACCCGATCACGAGATCAAGGACGAGCTTTTTGAGGACATCACGTACGGTCCCGGCTGGTCCAGCCTGGGCGGGATCACCGGGCTTCTCGAGACGAAGAGGTGGATCGCGGTCTCAGGAATGAGCGATGTCACGAAGCTCCTGGACGACATCGAGAACTCGAAGCTCAGAAACGTCGAGTTCATCGAGGCCGCCGCCTGTCTGGGTGGCTGCATAGGTGGGTCACTGGCCGTAGAGAACGTCTACGTTGCCAGGAGCAGGACCATCAGGCTTGCCCAGAAGTACGGGCACAACATTGCGCGGCACGAGCATCGCGCGGCGCGGCTGTATCGCTCGGGCTTCTTCGGCATTGAGAGTCCCATTGCTCCCAGGCCGCTGAGCCCGCTCGATCCCGACATCGCCAGGGCCATCGCCAAGGTGAAGGAGCGGGACGAGATCTACGCATCGCTGCCCAAGATCGATTGCGGGGCGTGCGGTTCTCCGACCTGCATGGCGTTCGCGGAGGACATCGTGAAGGGCTACGCGGAGCTCTCCGCGTGCGTCGTGGGCGCGGAGCGGGCGGCCCACTAGCGGCACCTGGATCTGCCGATATGGAAGCACCAGGCGGCGTGATGCACTGCCCGGGGCATCTCACACGGGCCTCTTGCCCTGGCAGCGGGCGTACGCCCGGCTGTGCCACCCGACGCTGCTCCCGCTGGTCCCCTCCCAATCAAGGTCGCCCAGAGCGCTTGACCGGTCACGTCCCCGGTCTTAGACTCGCTTCTCGCGCAGCACCGGCGTGGCCACAGCAACCATGGACAAGGAGCAACCGATGAAGTGCGTTCGCGGGAAGAAGATCTACACGGGCAAGAAGGTGGTCAAGGACGCCTACGTGGTGTTCAACGGAAAGAAGATGGTGGGCGTATCGAAGGAGAAGAAGGGCAAGCTCCTGGGCAGCTTCGCTGTGGTGACACCGGCGTTCGTGGATCCGCACAGCCACATTGCTATGATCCGCGCGGGAGAGCCCGGCGCGGAGGCCGAGGCCAACGAGCACATGGACTCCATACTCGCTGTCCCCGACGCTCTGGACTCCGTTCAGATGGACGACTCGGCGCTCAAGGACACGGTCGAGGCGGGCGTTCTCTATTCGTGTGTGTTGCCCGGGAGCGGGAACATCATCGGCGGGCTCTCAGCCGTCATCAGGCACTACGCGAAGAACACGACGGACGCGCTCGTGGCGCGCGCCGGGGTCAAGGCGGCGTTTGGGTACAACCCGATGTCGACCGTGGACTGGAAAGGTAAACGGCCGTCGACGCGCATGGGCGCGCTGGCGCTCCTCCGCTCGAAGCTGACGGACGTCTCGCAGAAGATGGCGAAGCACAAGAGGGCCAAGGGCGCGAAGAAGCAGGAGGTTACGTTCAGCGCGGAGGAGGCCGTGCTTCGAGACGTGCTCTCGCGGAAGCACGTGCTCCGCGTGCACGTGCACAAGATAGACGACATCGCGGCTCTGCTTCGGATCGTCGATGAGTTCAAGCTGAAGGTGACCGTCGAGCACGCGGGCGACGTGCACGAGCCCGAGATCTTCGCGGAGCTCAAGAAGCGCGGTATCCCCGTTCTCTACGGACCGATCGAGTCGCTGGCATACAAGGTGGAGCTCAAGCACGACACGTGGCGCAACATCCGCCATCTCATGGAGTCCGGTGTCGAGTACGGGCTCATGACGGACAACCCCGTCAATCTCACGAGGCTGCTCTTTCTGCAGACGCGGTGGTTCACGCGACTGGGGCTCTCCAAGCAGCAGGCGATCGAACTGGTCTCCCGCAAGAACGCGGAGCTGATAGGTCTCGGCAACATCCTGGGGACGCTGGACCGTGGCAAGTGGGCATCGTTCACGTGCTGGAACGGGGATCCTTTCGACATCACTTCCTATCCGATTGCGGTGTACGGTGAGGGAGAACTGCTCTTCTCAGAGTGAGCGGACGGGGTTCGAGCGGACGGGGTTCGAGGGGACGGGGCTCGAGCGGACGGCGTTTGAGCGGACGGGGGCGCCCGGCCCGCTCCCCGTGGGAGGACCATGAGCCCGTAGGAGGACCATGAGCGACCAGCGGAAGGCCTATCTCCACGCGATCGCGGCCGTGTTGCTGTGGTCGACCGTGGCCTCGGCCTTCAAGCTCTCTCTGAGGTACCTGGACTACGCTCAGCTTCTTCTCTACTCGTCGATAGTAGCGACGCTCTTCCTGGGTGTCGTCCTGGCTGCCAGGCACCGACTCGGACGCATCTTCCCGTGCTCGCGGCGGGAGTGCCTCAAGTCCGCGGGGCTGGGATTCCTCAATCCGTTTCTCTACTACGCCGTGCTGTTCAAGGCCTACGATCTCCTGCCGGCTCAGGTCGCGCAGCCGCTGAACTACACGTGGGCCATCGCTCTGGTGCTTCTCTCGATACCCATCCTCAAGCAGAGAATCGGCGCGCGGGACATCGCCGGCGGGCTTGTCAGCTACGTGGGCGTCGTGGTCATCTCCACGCGAGGGGACATCTTCTCGTTTAGCGTGGCGAGCCCCCTCGGGGTGTCGTTGGCACTGGGCAGCACGATCGTGTGGGCCCTCTACTGGGTCTACAACACCAAGGATGATCGCGACCCAGCCGAGCGGCTCTTCCTGAATTTCGTGTTCGGGCTGCCGTTCGTCCTCATCTACACCCTCGTGTTCTCCGACATCCGCGTGGAGAATCCCCTCGGGTTCGCGGGGGCCGCGTACGTCGGAATAGTCGAGATAGGTCTGGCGTTCCTGCTGTGGCTGTCCGCTCTCAGGCTGTCCGAAAATACTGCCAAGGTAAGCTATCTCATCTTCATCTCGCCCTTTGTGTCTCTGTTCTTCATCAGGGCGTTCGTGGGGGAGGAGATCCTCACGGCGACCATCGTGGGGCTCGTGCTGGTTGTGGCCGGAGTCGCTCTTCAGAGGGTGGGGAGAAAATCCCGCCCTGCTCGCGATAGTGAGCGACGTCCGGGGCGGGTCTGAATCTGAATAACGGTGGTGGGTCGCACCGGCAGTAGCAGCGGGTCCCACCGGCCGTCCGGGTCCACGGTGATTGTGAACTCCGGCAGCTGATGCGCGAGCGGAGCTGCCTGCGGTGAACGATGGCACAACAACGGGGGTGACATGGCCGTACGGAAACTGATCGTGATCGACGAGGAGAAGTGCGACGGCTGCGGCCTGTGCGCTACGGCGTGCCACGAGGGCGCCATCCAGATCATCAACGGGAAGGCGAAGCTCATCAGCGAATCGTACTGCGACGGATTGGGCGATTGCATCGGAGAGTGTCCGCAGGACGCGATCACCATCGTGGAGCGCGAGGGGGCCGCGTACGACCAGGCGGCCGTTGACGCGCACCTCGCCCGTATGGCGGCGGACGCGAAGCAACAGCAGCCGAAGCCTGCGAGCTGTGCGTGTCCCGGTGCGGCCATCCAGACCTTCGAACCTCAGGCCGAGCCTGGCGGTGACGCCGCCGACCGACCTTCGCGTCTCGCGCAGTGGCCGGTTCTCCTGAATCTGGTTCCGCCGAGCGCCCCGTTCCTCAAGGGCGCAGACCTGCTCATCAGTGCGGACTGCGTCGCCTACGCGACGGCCAACTTCCACGAGCACTATCTCGCCGGCAGGACACTCGTGGTCGGATGCCCCAAGTTCGACGATTTGCAGCACTACTACGAGAAGCTCAAGGTCATGTTCGCGGAGGCGCAACCGCGCTCGATCACCGTGGTCAGGATGGTGGTTCCCTGCTGCGGTGGTCTCTCCAATGTCGTGATTCGGGCGAGGAACGAGACGGTGCCCGACACCGAGCTCTCCATCACGACGATAGGGATCAAGGGGGAAGAGGTGAGTGTGGAGGTGGTTCCTCCTGCTGCGTGACGGTGACCTTCTACGTACGGGAGGACAGTCTTCGCCGCCGCGACAGGACGACACTCACTGCGGCGGCGACGGCGGCCACCGAACAAGCCACAGCGAGAATGACAAGTGCGAGCCGGCGCGGAGTCCACTCGGCCGCCGGTGCGGAACCTCCCGTTCTCCCGGTTTCCGTGTCGTCCGTGGCCAGCCATTTCACAACGCTCGCCAGGAGTTCAGCGCTCCCGGGAAACTGAGCGGCGAGGTCGTCCCTGAATACCATCGAGCCGCCGAAGACGACCATCTTCGTAGGCACGCTCGTTTCGATCATCTCCTCCGGTTCCATGAACTCGATGCTTCTGCCGCTCTGCACGATCACCTTCTGTCCGGCGAACGCGCTCTCGAAGGCACCCTCCACGGCGACGGCAAGCGGGAACCCCGACACACCTGCGATACGGTGGACGTCGTCGGATTCCTCCGGCGGTTCGAACTGCTGTTCCGGGTCCAGGTTTGCGAACGCCGACACTGTCCACGAGTCGGAGGATGACCTGAGGAGCACGGACTTGTCGGCGCCCCCCGCTCCGACCCGCTGCGTGGTTATCGATGAGGTCCAGGCGAGGGGGACACTGCTCACGCCCGCCACCGCCGGGTGCGTCCGGGCGAGGTTGGCTGCGCGGACGACAGGCCAGTAGGGATAGGAAGAGGACGTGCTGATGTCGCCCCAGGTCGCGCTGCCGGCGCACGACCGGTCGAGCACGAGGTCGGGGTTGACGACAATGCCGTAGACGCTGAGGAACCCGAAGATGTTGCCCTCGGAGACGTTCGCCTTGACGCCCGCCCGCGGAATGACGGCGGCATCCAGCAGGAACGCGACGCGCCCTCCGCGCATGAGGAATTGGTCAAGCTCGTAAAGCTCCGCATCCGGAACGTCAGGTCCTCCCGCCACGACGACGACACCGACCCCGTTCAGAACGGAGGCGCCTTCCGAGAGCCGCACGTCTATGACGGTGTGTGTCCGGCGCAGCTCCTCCGCGACTCGGGAGAACTCCTCGTCCAGCTCGGGTTCGTCGTGTCCCGTCACGAAGCCGACAACGGTCCGACCGGGCGTGGCTTCGCTCTCTGTGACCCCGGCCCGGGTGGCATCACGATCGGCGGCAAGCACCGAGCAGGTCAGGCCGAAGGCCGTCGCGGCCACAACGACAACGGTCGAGATGATTCGCACGGCGCACTCGAAGGCACTCGCGCGGCGCGCGTCGGAGTGAGCGCGTCGAGTCGCGTTTCTGAGTGTGATTTTTTTTCCGTTCGGTGATGTCATCGGAAACACCCCCCGCTGGATTTCCAGCGTAGACACATGGCGTTTATAACTGATGAGCCCGCACCGCGCAAGGGGCTTGGGGTGATGTGCGTTCAAGAACATATCACGGCCTCACGCGCACCGATGCGGGGCCACCACAGGCTCGGCCACCGGGAAACGACTTGACCGCACACGACCGGAGTGCTAGTAATGTGTTCGTCCCCACTGCGTAGGTTACAGAGCGTCCGGAATCCCACGCGTCATCGCCTTGTGCATCTTTGGAGCGGAACGGCGGCGCTTGTGATGGAAGCGAAGATTACTACTCTGGATGCTCGCCAGGTCACCCGGACGAATTGCTCGGTGATCGGAATCTCTCTGCACACGCGCGACTCTAATAGACGAGAGTCGCGTTTTTGATTTGAATGCGGGTCGAGCGGACTCAGTCGAAGGAGGGGACACGCAGAAGCGACGACACCGCTGAGCGGGCGGCCTTCGGGTCGGACTCAAGCTCCGCGGAACATAGATTGGCCTCTGGGGGTACGTCGAGAGAAGACGGGCTTAAAATAAGTGCCAAGACTAGCGTCAGCCGCAGCCCAACTCCTACCCTTGACCGTTCCTCCGGAGGCCTTAGTACGTCCGGCCCGCTCGGGCGGCCTGATTGCGCGGCCCAGCGGGTCGTCTCATTGGTCCGACGCGGTGGTCAGACCGGACCCGTCGGACCGACCCTGCCCTTTGGTGTTGCCTGCCAGTGCTACCATGGCTATTCTATTCGGGTTGGAGGCAGGGGCCATCGGCCGGGAGGGAGCAGCTCATGAAGAAGGACCTCTTCGATGAGATCATCCGGTTCGCGATCGACGGCGAGCAGGAGGCCGTCGACGCGTACACAACGGCCAGCGAGATGGTCACCAGAGTGAACGTGAAGGAGATGCTCCTGGACCTCGCCAGGCAGGAGCAGGTGCACAAGAAGAAGCTGGAGTCGATCGACCGGGAGCGCGTGGCCGACGCTGCAATCGTGAACGTTCCCGACCTTCGCATTGCGGACTTCATGGACGACGTTACCATCACGGCGGACATGGGCTACCAGGACATCCTCACGGTTGCGATGAAGCGAGAGGAGAAGGCGCACAACCTCTACACGACTCTCGCATCGAACACAGAAGATGCCAAGCTCAGGAAGGTGTTTGAGCTACTGGCGCAGGAGGAGGCGGGGCACAAGCTCGCCCTCGAGAAGGAGTACGACGAGCACGTTCTGACCGAGAACTAGGGCGCACGACGGCGTTCCAGCAGTACGGAGGTTCCTGATGATCGAGTATCTGAACGAGGATGAGATCTACCGCGTCGGCATGTGCATTGAAGAGGCCGGCCTCGACTTCTACACCAGGATGGCTGAGAAGGCGGACGACCAGGGGACCAAACGGGTGTTCCGCCGTCTCGCGCGAGACGAGAAGGAGCATCTCGCGTTCTTCGAGTCTCTGGAGATCAGGACCGCCAAGGGTCTGGGTTCCCATCCTGAAGAACACGACGCCGATGTGTCCAAGTACGTCTGCTCGCTCGTGGACGGAGGCATCTTCGCCAGCCTCGGCAGGATGGAGAAGATGGCGCGCGGCAAGTTCAACGCCGAGGGAGCGCTTGAACTCGCGCTCTCGGTGGAGAAGGACGCCGTCCTCTACTATATGGAGGCCCTCGCCGCCACCAGGAAGCGCTCGACGCGCCAGGCGCTCTCGCGGCTCATCGACGAGGAGAAGAGCCACGTCGTGCAGATCTCGACGAGACTCGCGAATCTGAGGAAGAAGAAGGCGCGAGAGGCCAGGAAGTAACCGGAGGGTACCCAATTGAAGAAGTTCAAGTGCGCTCTCTGCGGCTACGTTTACGATCCGGCGGTGGGAGACCCCGACGGCGGCGTCGAACCGAACACGGCGTTCGAGGATGTTCCTGACGACTGGGTCTGCCCGGTCTGTGGGGCCGGCAAGGACCAGTTCGAGGAAGTGTAGTCGCACGCGGCAATAGAGCTACCGGAGCCCGGCAGAGCAACGGCCGGGCTCCCTTGCGTACCGGCGGCTCCGCCGTCGCTGTCCGCTACCAGGCTTTGCGGTTGCTCGCTCGTCCCGCCTTCCGGTAGAATCTCTGAACCACCCCTGCTCAGAAGGTCACGCTTTGGGTCGTCGCGACTTCGGTCGCGACGCGCCTTCCAGCCCCGATGGAGGAGACGCGTATGCCAGGGATGCTCACGCGTGTCATTGCGTTGTCGCTCGTCGCGTTGCTCGCGCTTTCGGTGCCGGTCGCAGGCGCCGAAAGAGAGACCGGAGCGGCTCTCAAGCGCGTCACATTCACGTTCACCGCCCACAGGCCCTTCGAACACGTGTTCCTGGCCGGTACGTTCAACGGCTGGAGCACCGATGCGACGCCGATGCACCTGGAGGCGGGACGGTACGAGGTCACCCTTCTGCTGCCCACGGGCGAGTACCAGTACAAGTTCGTCGCCGACGGCGAGTGGATCACGGACGAGAAGGCCAAGCGCTTCCTGCCTGACGGCTTCGGTGGGCAGAACTCCGTGATCGATGTCGGCGAGTCGTTCGAGGGGCTGAACCTGTCGAGAGGCGACGGGCAGGTGTTCCTCGACGGTCTCGCTCATCGTGAGAACGCGTGGGAGCGGTCGGTCACAAGCGATGGCGCCGTCTCCGTTCGCGTCCGCGCCTGGAAAGGCGATGTCGAGGAGGTCCGGCTGCTCTGGAGCGGAAGCCCGGAAGCTGCCGGGGCGCACGCCGGACGCAGTGGAAGTCCCGCGGGCGGCGATCCCATGCTTCTGTTCGACACGGACGGGACGTACGAATATTTCCGCCTCGAACTGAACTCGCCTCGCTTCACCTACTACTTCGTTCTCGTTGACGGCGATTCCCGAGCCACGCTGGACCGCGCGGGGGCGCATCCGGAACCCCCGGGCGACCCCGATCTTTTCGAGTTCGATGCTGCAGAGGAAGTAGTCTTCCGGACTCCCGACTGGGTCAAGGACGGCGTCTTCTACCAGATATTCCCGGAGCGCTTCGCCAACGGGAGGCCCGACAACGACCCGGACTTCTCCGAGTGGTACTACGAGGGAGTCGCGGAGCTGCCTCCGTCCGGCAAGACGAACGGCGAGTACTTCCACCTCGTGGATGACTGGTACGACGTCGCAGGGCTTGTTCGTAGCCCGTACAAGACCGACGGGAAGCCGGACTGGAACTCCTTCTACGGCGGAGACATCGAGGGCGTGCGAGCGAACCTCGACTATCTACAGGATCTCGGCGTGACTATCATCTACTTCAATCCCATCTTCGAGTCGAAGAGCAATCACAAGTACGACGCGGCGACCTATCGAAAAGTGGATCCCCACTTCGGCACGAACGAGGAGTTCGCGGCGTTCGTCTCCGAATGTCACGAGAGAGGCATGCGGGTCGTGATCGACCTCGCCATCAACCACACCGGGCACACGCACTGGGCGTTCGTCGATGCCAGGGAGAAGGGCGAGGAATCGGAATACTGGGACTGGTACGAGTGGAAGGAGTGGCCCGTGCCGGGCGGCATCGGCACTGCTCCGGCGAACGCGCTCGACTACTACGACTGCTGGTGGGGGTTCGGGCAGATGCCCAATCTCAACTTCGATCTCGGGAGGGCGAACGCGGAGGAGCAGTCGATCACGGACATCGCCGAGGCGAGTCCGAACTGGTCGCTCGTGAACCACCTTCTGGACGTGTCGGAGTACTGGCTCGTGGAGGTTGGCATCGACGGCTACAGGCTCGACGTGGCGGGGGAGGTGCCGTTCTGGTTCTGGGAGCTGTTCCGCGAGAGGGTCCGGTCCGCCAATCCGGATGCGTACATCCTGGGCGAGTTGTGGGGAGCCTCACCCGAGTGGGTCAACGGCCGCTACTTCGATGCGGTCATGAACTACAAGTTCTTCCGTGACCCGGTGCTCGCCTTCATAGCGCGTGGAGAGTACGGAGCACAGGAGTTCGACCGCGCTCTCGCTCCCGGCAGACTCATCTACGCAGATCAGGGTGTCCGGGCCATGATGAACCTCCTGGACAGCCACGACACCGAGCGCTTCCTGACGACCGTCGGGGGAGACGCGCGTCGTCTCAAGCTCGCCGTCCTGTTCGCGATGACATACGTCGGCGCGCCAGCCATCTACTACGGGGACGAGGTCGCAATGACCGGAGCGCACGACCCCGATTGCAGACGGCCGTTCCCGTGGAACTGGACGGAGGACAGCGGGTGTGTCGAGATGCACAACTACTTCAGGACTCTGGCCAGGCTCAGGACAAGCCAGGCGTGTTTCACCAGAGGAGATTTCCAGACTCTGTATGCTGCGGGCGCGGTCTTCGCCTTTCGTCGCGGTCTCGGTGACGACCACGCCGTGGTCGTACTGAACGCGGGCGAGAAGGAAGCGACGGTCTCCCTGGTCCTGGGAGATGAGATCTACCGATACGTATTCGGTTCCAGCAACCCCGCGGGTCTCTCGCACGCGGTGCTCAGGGAC
>DAOWCM010000024.1 GCA_030639555.1 Candidatus Eiseniibacteriota bacterium
GGGGGGTGAGTCGTGGCCTACGAGTTCGTGACGCTCGATGTCTTCACCGATCAGACGTTTGGTGGAAACCCGCTGGCCGTCCTGCCGGACGCCCGCGGTCTGAGCCCGGAGCAGATGCAGGCCATCGCTCGGGAGTTCAATCACTCCGAGACGACCTTCGTCCTGCCCCCGGAGAGTGAGGACAACACCCGCCGGGTCCGCATCTTCACTACGATGTCCGAGATTCCGTTCGCGGGGCACCCGAACGTCGGCACCGCCGTCGACGGAGCGCCCATGATCTGGATCAAGCAGGACTGGCTCGACAAGTTTGGGCTCAAGGCGCCTGAGACGTTGGACGACGCCATCGAGCTCGCTGCGCGCATGGGAGGAATCGAGGGCGAACCGCGCGTCCAGGACCCAGTCAGGCGAGAGAGGTTGACATTGTGGGACCTTCTGACGGGCACCGCCTCCGAGTTGTTGCGGCCTGAGGCCTCGAGCGTGGGAGCTCACTACATATACAGACCCTCCAAGTGACCTGCACAAAAGGATTTGACAGACTCAGCCGCGATTGTTAGGATGTTTTTCATGTGCCCTTGACGGACGAGGGAGACTCGTTCGTCGAGGGTGTCGCTCCGGTCGCGCGGCCCCGGCGGGCCGCGCTCAAGGACAGGGAATCGGGACGCTGTCCCGGCGCGAGAGCCAAGCTCCGACGACGGAGGTTCAGGGCCATGACGAAAGCCGACCTTGTGGATATCGTCGCAAACAAGACCGGTCTCACGAAACGGGATGTAGCCCAGGTCGTCGAGGCTTTGCTCGAGGCCATAAAGGCTTCGCTTGCGCAGCACAGGCACATAGAGATCAGGGAATTCGGGACGTTCAAGGTCAAGAAGCGCAAGGCCAGCATGAAGTACAACCCGCGGGACCGCTCTCAGAAGGTCGTGGTCCCGGAGAAGATGGTGCCGGTGTTCAAACCAAGCAAGTTCCTGAAGGAGAGAGTCAACTGGAGTGGTCAGGAGGCGGCGCCCGACGACACAGCGGGGCCCGAGTCCGGAACGGGAAGCTCAGAGGAGGCAAATGTCTAGTCTCAAGAAGAAGCGCAGAGCCAAGATGGCGAAGCACAAGCTCAAGAAGAGACGCAGGAAGGACCGTCACAAGAAGAAGAACCGCTAGGCTTATCGGGTGAGCGGCCGGCAGAAAGATGTCATCTCTTGGAGGCGCGATGAGCGACAAGAAGAGAGACGACTGGGGCGGCAGGGAGCGAAGGCAAACGAAGCGCGTTGAGGCGCAGATCGCGCTCCAGCTCTCAGGGGCGGACGAGGCCTTTCCCGGTGAGTCGATCACGACCGAGAGCATCAACGTTGGCGCGGAGGGCGTCTACTGCCACGTAGGGCACTTCGTGGCTCCGCTGACCAAGCTCCAGGTCACGATGGTCCTGCCCCTGAAGAACAAGAAGGGGCAGGTGAAGAACGAGATAGTAAAGACCCAGGCGGTGGTGGTGAGGTGTCAGCCTTCGGGTGATCAGAGTGGCGGGTACAGAGTAGCGTGCTTCTTCACGGGGCTGGATTCGGGAACCAAGAAGACTCTCGAGGAGTACGTCCACCAGCACGCGGCGAGAGTGTAAGCGGACCTTCGGGTCGAAGCCGGGCGGGCGAGCCAGGGAGTTCGACGACTACATACGAAGAGACGGCCCGGTGCCATGCGCCGGGCCGTCTGCATGGTGCGCCGGACATGGCGCGCAGCGCCGTGGGGGACGCTGTCAACCCAACCGTCTAGAAGCGATAGGCCGCCTCCACAATGAGCGCGGAGTTCTCGACCGTCTCGTAGTACGCGAAATCACTGTCCTCCCGCTCGTAGGTACCCTTCATCCAGGCCACATCGATCGCCAGCACCGTGTCGATGAGGATCCCCGCACCCAACGTATAGTAGGAGCGGTCGCGGGTTACTTCCAGTCCGTTGTAGGCCATCGGCCGAGACACGTAGCCTCCGCGGAGCCGAAGAGGCCAGGTGGGGACCGTCAGCTCTGCGCCGACGCCATACCCCAGGGTCTCCTTGTAAAGGCCCCGCCTCTCGAGGCCGCCAGGGCCGCCCTCGATGACGGTGATCCTGCCCTCGTAGTCCATCTGAGACCAGTCCGAATAGCTGAGGTCGACCCCAACGACAATGAAGTCCAGCGGCGCGTACGCTACACCTCCGCGGAAGGCGAAGGGCAACGTCACGTTGTCGCGGAAGAGCACGCTCGAGTCGTAGACCGTCGTGGAGTCGGACTCGACCTTCTCGACGTAGCTTCTGGCCGTCCCCTCGAAAGTCAGCCACGTCGGTGTATCGACGGCGACTCCGACGGAAAGCCCCTCCGCGACGTAGAAGAGACTGCCCAGCGTCACGCGCACGCCGGTGATGTCCGCCTTGTACCGCTCCATTATGTGCACTTCGGCGTACCTGTCGGAGACGCCGTAGTCGTCGTAGAGGTCCCAGAACCAGTCCTTCGAGTAGTCGCCGCTCATGAAGGACGCGGTGGCACCGAGCGAGATGATCGGGGAAGCGTCGAACGCACAGGCGAACGACAGTGCGTTCATGCCGCCGTCTGCGATGTAGTCTTCCTCACTCGCCCACAGGTCCCTCAGGTCGGGCTCGGGGGGGTCGGCGTCGGGGTTCTCGCTCCACTCTATCGTGTCCGAGTACGACGCCAGCCGGTCGTCACTGAAGTCGTAGATCCGCTCGAAGCTCAGACCGAGGACCAGACTGCCCCGGAACGTCGGGAAGGGGTAGGCGAACCGGGCGGACGCGAAGTGGGTACCTGTCAGGTCGGTGCTGAACTCGCTTTCCGCCATCTCACCGTCGATCCCGAGGGTGCTTCTCCGGAAACCAGCGGACAGCTCCCCTCTCTTCAGCCTGGTCAGCGCTGCGGGATTCGACGTGATGGCGGTCGCATCGTCCGCGAGAGCCATGGACACGAATCCCATGCCGGCGGCCCTTGCACCGGTCACGAGCGGATTGGTCAGCGGGATCTCGTTCAGGGGTGCGACGAAGCCCGAGTCGGCCCGGGCGACCATCGGCGAGGCCAGCAGCACGAGGGTCCCCGCAAGGACCGGGATGCACGTCAGCCACTTTCTGCTCATCCTCTCCTCCTTGCTAGAAACCCTTCTTTCGCTGCTTCCACAGGTCCCGCTCGTCCTTCTCCTTCTCCTCCTCTTTCTCCTTCGGTTTCTCCTTCTCTTTCGGCTTGCCTTCGTTCTTCTTCCCGTCGTCGGTCTTACCCGGCTCGCTTGCAGGAGACGGCGCGCTGCCCGACCCGGGCTTGGTGAACCCCCAGCCGCCCGATGCCCAACCGCTTGAGCCCCAGAGGTGTCTCGTGTCCGTCTCCACCTTGGGCCCTATGTAATCATCGTCGTAGTCGTAATACGGGTCGTACCAGTAGTAGTCGTCGTACCACCAGTAGGAACCGTAGTAGCCGCCCCAGCGGTCGTGCGAGCTGTAGTACGGTTGGCTGTACGGGTGGTAGTAGGCGGCGTCCGCGTGGCAGTCCGCACAGCTCCGGTAGTACGTGCCCTGCTGGACCACGCTGCTCCCGGTCGGGTGCTGAAGAACCGTGTAGCACCCCGCGTTCAGCAGCAGGAGCGAAACGGCAAGGAGCGCGACAGCGTACGATATCCGTCTCATCTCATGCACCCCCTCTCTGAGTACCTCGTCAAACACGAAGCATGTGAGAGCATTCGGCTGAATTCGACGACCGGATTGCTCTCTGGATTCACTCTAGCACAGCCGCGACATTCCTCCAAGCGGCGCCGTGAGCCACACGCCTACCGCGCGCCGGACGCAGCGCGGCAGGCCCGCCGGCGCACGCGGGGGCTTGAGAGAGGCTCGGGCACATGCTAGACTGTGCCCGAAACGTGAGAACGGAGGTCAGGTGGTGGCTTCATTGCGACAGAGACGAGTACCAGGGACCAGGGTGGCGCTGACCCGCACGATCGTCATGGTCGTCGCCCTCGCCGCCCTTCTGCATGGCGCGGGCCACCTGACCGCGGCCGCGGCGGAGCGCCGGCAGGAGGTGCGCCCCAACGCGCAGGCCTACCTGCACTACAGCCTCGGACGATTGATGGAGATCAGCGGCGCTCTGAGCGACGCCCTGGTGCAGTACCGCAGGGCCGACTCGCTGGATCCGGGGCACTGCGAGCTCAGCAACGCGGTGGCTCGAACGCTCTACCTGCTCGGCAAGCTCGATGCCGCGGTCGAGAGAAGCGCCAAGGCCCTCGAGCTGTGCCCTGACAATCTCGAGGTGCTCGCCATCCGCGCGGAACTCCTGCTGGTCCGGGGTGAGACCCGCGAGGCCGAGGAGCTTCTGTCGAGCGTCGCTTCGGACCACGGCGCTCCACGTGAGTTCGCGGCTCTCTACGCGCAGGCTCTGCTGTCACAGGGACGACTCGAAGACGGAGCCGCCTATCTGCGCTCGCGTTCGGAAGCGGACTCGCTCGACCCCACGATCGCCGCCATGTACGGCCGCGCGCTGCTCCTGCTGGGAGACTCGGAGGGAGCGGTCTCTGAATTCAGACGGTCGACTAGATTGGAACCCGGCGACAGGACCGTAACAGGGATGCTCTCGCGACTCCTTATCGCGCTCGACAGGCCTGAGGAAGGCGTGCCTCTGCTCGAGTGGATCCACTCGAGGTACGAGGCGCTGGAACCCGAGTTCATCTCGCTGGCCGCCGGCTACTCGATGATCGGCGACCCGGAACGAGCCGAGGCGATCCTCGATACGGCGACCGCGAGGTTCGGAGACACGGCGCCCATCCTGCGGGCGCGCGGCTCCATGCACTACCTCGCCGGGGATTACGACGGTGCCATCGACGCGTACGAGAAACTGCTCGAGATAGACGAGAACTCGGTGACCGCACTCAATTTCATCGCCTACACACTGGCGGACGAGAACCGTGATCTCGAACGCGCTCTGGAGTACGCGAGGCGGGCGGTCGAGCTGGAAGAGGGCAACCCCCTTCTGCGCGACACGCTCGGCTGGACCCAGTTCAGACTGGGCAACATGAAGGAAGCGCGACGCGAGCTCGATCTCTCGGTCGAGCTGGGCGGCGACAACCCGGTGATACTCGAGCACCTGGGCGATGTCCTGCTCGAACTCGGGCTTGCCGACGAGGCAGTCGCCGTCTGGACAAAGGCGCTCGAGTCGTCGCCCGGAAGAGCCTCCACGATCGAGCGCATCGAGGGAACCGGCGCCCTAGTGCCGGCGAAGCTGCGCGGGTCCCCGAACGGAGAGACACCGTGAGGCAACTCCTGATCCTCATTGTCGCAGTGTCCGCTCTGCTCTCGGGCTGCAGCCGGGCGCCGCGCGTGGTCGAGCCGGTGGGGCCGTCTGAGCTCGCGATGCTGGTGGACGAGATCAACACCGCTGCCCCCGGCGCAGAGAGCTACAGGGGAACCGGCGACGGGGAGATACGTGTCTCGGGAAGAACACTCAAGGTGGCTTTCGCCGTTGTCTACGAGCGTCCCGGGTGGCTCAGGGCGGATCTGAGGCCGGCGATCGGGACGATGGGCGCTTCTCTGACGGCGCTCGCTCTCATGGAAGGGGAGTGCGCCCGGCTCTTCTTCCCGGCGCGGCTGCTCGTGGTGTCAGGGTGCATCTCGGACGTCGCGGGGTACAACGACTGGCTGGACCCGGCCTCCATGATCCTTGGGTTGCCCGATGCCTCCTTCATCCTGAAGATGACCGGGGTCACGGCCTCTCGAGGGGGCGGCACTCTCGCTCTGGAAGGGCTCGTCGAGGACTCTCGCGTCCGAGTGAAGATCGACGAGGACCGGTCGATCATAACGGAGATCGAGCTGGGCCGCGATGGCACCGACGCGCATCTCCGTCTCTCCTACGAGGGCCACGGCTGGAAACCGGGGACGTCCGCACCGCGGACGGTGGAACTCATCGCGCTCGAGGGGGAGAGCCGCGAGATGCGGATCACCATCCGGTACAACACGCTGCGCAGAGGAGAGTCGATCGATCGCGACGCGTATGATCTCGAGATCCCGCCCGGCGTGCTCGAGATCGACTGGAAGGAACTCAACGTCTGGAGGTGAAGATGAGACGCCACCGCGGCGGGTTAGCCCGCGTCATTGTATACCTGCTGGCCGTCGCGGGGCTGCTGTCGTGCTCGGGTCCCGTGATCACGGCGGTCGGTGACAGCAACGAGCTGGTGATAATCCACGACCAGGACTCAGCGAAGCTCGTGGAACTTGTCGTCGACGCTATGGAAGCCCGGTGCAGCTGGCTGCTTGAGGAACCGGCGTTCAAGACGACCCTCACGACGCTCGAGAGATCCGGCGATCTCAAGAACCTGAGGCACGTGCTCCTCGTCGGGACCCTGGACGGCGGGGCCGTGGGGGAGATGGCCCGGAAGTTGTTCCCGGACCTCAGAGAAGATACTCCCCCCACCATCTCATTCACCGAGGACGTGTGGGCGAAGCGCCAGGTGGTGGGAGCTGTGGTCGGCGCAGACTCCAGAGCAGTCGCGACCTTCCTGCGCGAGCATGGAGACCGCGTCCGGGCCGACATGGAGGAGGCGGCTCTCGCACGCCTGTCCACCGCGCTTCGGGAAACGGCCGTCAAGGCCGGCATGGCACAGGCGATGTCCGAGCGATTCGGATGGTCGGTGAGTCCCCCCAGCGGCTATGACTTCTACACCACCGACGCCGGGGACGGGTTCGTGTTCTTCCGCCGGACGCGTCCGGACAGAACGGTCTTCGTCTACTGGACGGACGGCGGACCCGGATTCGTGTCCGAGCAGTTCGCGCTCTCCAGACGCGACGAAGTGGGAACTCGCTACCTCGACGGAGACGTCATCGAATGGAAGCGGCCGGTCGAAGTGGAGCGCGTCGACTTCTTGGGGCTACCTGCCGTCCGCGTGTCGGGGTGGTGGAGCAACAGGACGCTCGTCGGGGGAGGCCCCTTCAGAACCTACTGCTTCCACGAGCCGTCGAGTGAGCGCGTGTATCTCGTGGACGTCAGCCTGTTCGCGCCCGGGTTCGACAAGACCGCGCTCATGCGAAACCTCGAGGCCATCGCGCACACCTTCGCGGCAGGGGAGTAGCCGCTGGCGGCTTTCAACTTGACAGACGGTACACGCTCTGATACTTTGACTCTGCCTTTCACTGGGTAACAGTATCCTGGCCGCAAAGGCGGCCGGGCGCGGGGACACTGCGAATGGCCCCTCAGTATGACGACTTCACCGCCCGAATCGCCGAGCTCGAGTCAGAGCTCGCGCGTGATCCCTCTCCGAGGATCTTCGCGCCTCTCACGGAGGCGTACAGGTTGTCCGGTCGGCTCGACAACGCGTTGGAAACCGCCCGACGCGGAATCGAGGCGCACCCGGACCACGTGGGGATACGCATCGTCCTTGCCAGGACCATCGTCGACTCCCAGGGGCGGGAGAGGGCACTGTCGGCGTACGGGGACGTGCTGACGCTGGATTCCGGAAATCTCGAGGCCCAGGCGTACCTCGACTCCGAGCCAGAGCCGGTGGAAGCGCCGGTAGAGAGCGCGAGCACAGTGGACGCTCCTGCAGAGGACGGGGCCACGGCGGCCCCTCCTGACGAGGCGCCGCCCAACGCTCCTGAGGAGACCGCACGGTCCGGGCGGCGACCGGGCGCAGGTTCGCTGTCCGAGGAGCTTGCCCACCTTGCAGACCTGTTCTTGCCGGTGGACACGAGCTCCGAGGGGCCGTCACTCGGCCCATCGAGCATTGCAACGCTCACGCTCGCAGAGATCTACTCGCGACAGGGTCTGTACGGCAAGGCGGCGGAGGTCTGCGAGCGCATCCTGGAACGTGACCCCGACAACGAGGGAGCGAAGTCAGCCCTCGACGAGTACAGGAAGCATCCCGCGTCGGTGTAGAGCACGGAATCCGATGGCGGGCCGGCTGATGACCCCATCTCTCTGCGCGTCCGAGCGATCGAAAACGGCACACGATCGCTGGGGCGTAGCTGAATTCGGGGTTCTCCGAGCTGGAACATACGTGTTGACGCGGTACAAGGCGGAATTGTATCCTGCATCTATTGCGCCTGAGTCGGTGATTCTGTGACCTTCAGCGTGAGAGATACATGGCTACTAGCAACGACTTCTACAACGGTATGGTCATCCGCAAGAACGGCAAGCTCTACTCGATCACCGAGTTTCTTCATGTCAAGCCGGGAAAAGGCGGGGCGTTCGTGCGGAGCAAGCTCAAGGAAGTGAAGACGGGACGCGTTCTCGATGTCACATGGAGAGCCGGGGAGAAGGTGGACGACGTACGCCTTGAGCGTAGCAAGACGCAGTTTCTCTACAAGGACGATCAGTTCCACTTCATGAGGATGGACGACTACGAGCAGGTCTCTCTGACCGAGGACGAGATCGGGAAGAAGAAAGCGCAGTTTTTGAAAGATGGATTGGAAGTCGAGATACTCTTCGACGGCAGCACGCCTGTGATCGTCGAGCTACCCAACTTCGTCGAGCTGACTGTCGTGAGGACCGATCCCGGGGTCAAGGGAGACACGGTATCGGGAGGCTCCAAGCCAGCGACCCTGGAGACTGGAGCGGTCGTGCAGGTCCCTCTCTTCATCGAAGAGGGTCAGCGGCTCAAGATCGATACACGCACGGGCGCCTACGTCTCGCGCGTCTGAGTGTGCCTTCGGGCTTCTCCTGGAGGTCAGATGGACAAGAAGAAGATAGAGGAACTCATCAGGCTGGTGGAGGAGAGCGATGTTGGCGAGCTCACGGTATCGGGTCTGTTCGGCTCGGTGAAGATCGTGAAGGAGGCTCCGCCCGCGGTCGCCGCTGCCGTCACCGCCCGTGGGGCGGCGGCCACTCCGGAACCCGACGTTCGCGGCGTCGCTGCGGTCGAAGAGACGCCCGAGGCGGCAGACCGTGACTCAGGACTGGTTCCGATCGAGTCGCCGATGGTAGGCACCTACTACGAGGCGCCGTCACCGGATTCACCGCCGTACGTGCGGCAGGGCGACCGCGTCAGCAAGGGACAGGTCGTCTGCATCGTCGAGGCGATGAAGCTCCTCAACGAAATCGAGTCCGAGGTCAGCGGGACCATCGTTCGGGTGGCGGTCGAGAACGCGCAGGCTGTGGAGTTCGGACAAGCGCTCTTCATGGTCGAGCCCGACTGACGGGTCGACTCGTGTCGGAGGTGGAACAGACATGTTCGGTAAGGTGCTCGTAGCCAACAGAGGTGAGATCGCGCTGCGCGTGATGCGGGCCTGCAAGGAACTGGACATACCAACCGTGGCTGTTCATTCCGAGGTGGACGAAGACGCACTTCACGTCAAGTTCGCGGACGAGGCCGTGTGCATCGGCCCGGCGCACGGTGGCCTGAGCTACCTGGACGTCAAGGCGATCATGTCCGCCTGCGAGGTGACGGGCGCCGACGCGCTCCACCCGGGCTACGGCTTCCTGGCCGAGAACGCCGATTTCGCCGAGGTCTGCGAGGCCCACGACGTCACATTCATAGGACCGACGGCCGACATGATGCGGAACCTGGGGGACAAAGCGCGGGCGCGCGCCATAATGTCCGCGTCCGGCGTGCCGGTGATCCCGGGAACCGACGGGGTCGTCGCCGACGCCCGGGAGGGAGCGAAGGCCGCGGAATCGCTCGGCTATCCTGTGATGATCAAGGCGTCAGCCGGCGGAGGCGGCAAGGGCATGCGAATGGCGGCGGACCCGGACGAGTTTGCCGCTAACTTCCTGGTAGCCAGAGCCGAGGCCGAGGCCGCGTTCGGCAACGGCGACATCTATCTCGAGAAGCTGATCCCGGAACCGCGCCACATCGAGTTCCAGGTGTTGGGGGACAACCACGGCAACATGGTGCACCTGGGAGAGAGGGACTGCTCGATCCAGCGGCGCCATCAGAAACTCATAGAGGAGTCTCCGTCACCCGCTGTCTCGCCCGAACTGCGCGAGCGCATGGGGGAGGCCGCCGTCCGGGGCGCCAGGGGAGCCGGCTACGTGAGTGCCGGCACGGTGGAGTTCCTCCTGAACTCGCGTGGTGACTTCTACTTCATGGAAATGAACACGCGGATACAGGTCGAGCATCCGGTCACCGAACTCGTCACCGGCGTTGACCTGGTGAAAGAGCAGATCAGAATCGCAGCCGGGGAACGGCTCGGAGTCGAGCAGGCCAGGCTGGGCTTGAGGGGACACGCGATCGAGTGCCGCATCAACGCCGAAGACCCGGAGCGGGACTTCGCTCCCTGTCCCGGGACCGTCAGCGAGTTCTACGTGCCCGGCGGCCCTGGGATCAGAGTCGACACGCACGTATACAGCGGCTACGCGATCCCTCCGCACTATGATTCAATGATCGCCAAACTTCTCGCACATGGGAATACGCGGGAAGAGGCCATCGCGCGCATGCGACGCGCCCTGGAGGAATTTGTGGTCGTGGGTGTGGCAACGACGATACCCTTCCACAAGGCCCTGATGAATGACCCCGATTTCATGGCCGGCACATTCGACACCGGCACACTCGCGCGCAAAAAAAAAGCCTATGAGCAACTGGTCGGAGCCGTCTAGCCATGGAACTCAGTCTGTATGCGCATCCGAATGACCTCTCCGAGGCCGAAGCTAAGGGCAAGACCGTCGTTGTCGTGGACGTTCTGCGTGCTTCCAGCACGATAGTACAGGCCTGCGTGAGTGGCGTCGAGCGCATCATCCCCGTCGCGACCGTTGAGGAGGCCGCGAAGCTCCTGGCCACCCTCGAACGGAAGAAGACCCTCCTGGGCGGCGAGCGGGAGGGCATACCGATTGAGGGATTCGACCTCGGCAACTCACCTCTCGAGTACACCAGTAAGGTCGTCACGGGAAAGACGCTCATCTTCACCACGTCGAACGGCACGCTCGCCATCGCGAGGAGCGCCTCAGCGAGGGAGATCGTTCTCGGCTGCTTCCTCAACCTGAGCGCCGTCGTGACGCACGTCATATCGAGCCGCGCAAAGAAGGTCGCGGTGCTTTGCGCGGGCGACCTCGGGCGCCTGTCGCTCGAGGATTTCGTTTGCGGGGGCCACGTGGTCGACCGCATCCTGGACGGAACCCGGGCCAGCACCGTCCTCAACGACGGAGCCGTCGCGGCGAGGGCACTCGCGAACGCGCTCCGTGACGTCGGCGAGGCCGTCAGGAATTCCTCTCACGGGCTCCGGCTGGCGGAACTCGGGTTTGAAGATGACGTCGAGTTCTGCTGCATGATCGACAAGTACGTGACGGTCCCCATCGTCAAAGATGGGAGAATCTCCCTGCAGAATCGCCTCCGCCGCTAGGCGGATCCAGAGGGCCTGAAACGTGGGACTTTTCGACCACATGACGGACGACAGACGGCGGCAGCTGGTCGGCGTGCTGCTGCTCTTCCTCGGCCTGCTCATTGGCGTCAGCCTGGCCACTCACGTCTACTTCTCTCTCTCGAGCGACCTGGGCCCTGAGATCTGGACGACTCAGCTCGGTTTGCAGAACCGACAGGTGTCAGGGTGGATGTTCGACCTGCTGGGCCTATGCGCCTGGGTCGCGCCACTTCTGCTCATCATGTGGGGATGGAACCGGATCGCCGATGGAGAGCCGGGCCCCCTGGCTCTCAAGAGCGTGTTCATACTAGCGGTTTCGATGATGGTCGTCGCGCTCATCTACACTGTCGGCGGGGAACGAACCGCCACCGTGACCGGCGTGGCGGGGGCGCTCTTGGCCGACCTGGGAATCCGCCACATAGGCAGAGTGGGCACTTTCCTCGCGGGCGCGGGTGGCATCATCGTCATCACGCTTCTGACCACCGAGTTCGAGATCGACATGCTCTTGGCGCCGTTCATCGCGCTGGGCGGCTGGTTGGCACGCGTCGGAGAATCCGCGTGGGATCGGCTGACTGCGCTTGCCGAGAGAGAGCCCCGAGAGCGTGCGCGCCCGGCGGCAAAGCAACGGCGCACACCCAAGCGGGAGAGCACCCGTCCTGGCAGGCGCGCGGCGAGCGGGGCGCCGGCCGCGGAGAGCCGGCGGCCGCGGAGAGCCGAGACGAAGGCGGCCCGCGGCACGGAGGCCGAGCAGAAGCCGCGCGGCCGCGTCCGCTCGACGCCGGAGATCGTCCAGTCCAAGTGCCGGGCGGCTCCGAAGCGCCCGTTGAAGCGCGTACCCGTACCCGGCGACTTCCGACTGCCGCCGCTGTCTCTCCTCGACGACCCTCCCGACGACAGCCACACCGAGGTCTCGCGCGATGAGCTGCTCGCGCGGTCCCGACTTCTCGAGGAGAAGTTGGGGGATTTCGATGTAGAGGCCTCTGTTGTGCAGGTGCACCCTGGACCGATCATCACGAGGTTCGAGATAGAACCGGCCAGGGGAGTCAAGGTCAGCAGGATCGCGAATCTTCAGGATGATCTGGCCCTGGCAATGAAGGCCACCGCGATCAGGATCATCGCGCCCATCCCGGGCCGGGGGGCGGTCGGCATTGAGATCCCTAACGAGCACCCCGCTGTCGTGTATCTCAAGGACACGCTGGCATCCGAGGCCTTCCAGCAGCTCAAGACCGAGATACCGATCGCGCTCGGTAAGGACACGACGGGCCGTGTCGCCTGCGCCGACCTGGCGAAGATGCCGCACCTTCTGGTAGCGGGGGCCACCGGCTCCGGTAAGAGCATCTGTCTGAACGCGCTCCTGACGGGCATGATATTCCGCTCGACCCCCGCGGAGGTGCGCTTCGTCCTCATCGATCCGAAGCGTCTCGAACTGCCGCGATACGCCGGGATCCCTCACCTGCTGTCTCCGGTCGTCACCGACGCCAAGCAGGCAGCGATGGCGCTCCAGTGGCTGGTGAGCGAGATGGACCGCCGCTACGACATCCTCTCAGCGCTGACCGTGCGTGACATAAACGGATTCAACAGACGCATCAAGAACGGAAGCGACCTCGACAGCCTGCCAGAGGGTGACAGGCATCACCTGCCGCACATCGTGGTAGTGGTGGACGAGTTCGCCGACCTGATGGTCCGGGCGCCGCGCGATGTCGAGGCGCCGGTACAGCGGTTGGCACAGATGGCGCGCGCGGTGGGCATTCATCTCGTCTTCGCAACGCAGCGCCCGTCGGTCGACGTCATCACCGGCGTCATCAAGGCGAACTTCGCGTCGCGTATCGCCTTCAGGGTCATCTCCATGACGGACTCCCGGACGGTTCTCGACAGAAACGGAGCGGAGACGCTACTGGGCAGCGGCGACATGCTCTTCCTGCCCACGGGCAAGCCCGACCCCATTCGACTGCACGGCGCGTTCATCTCCACTGAGGAGACGGCGCGCCTCGTCGCGTTCATGCGCAAACAGGGACCGCCCGACTACATGTTCGACCTCGAGGAGCAGAGCGGCATGGCCAGCAAGCTCGCCGCCGCTCAGAAGGACGAGCTCTACGAGAAAGCGCTCGAGATCGTGGTCGGGGTGCAGATGGGATCTACGTCCCTCCTGCAGCGACGCCTGTCCGTCGGCTACGCCCGTGCCGGCCGCTTGATGGACCTGCTCGAAGGCAACGGCATCGTCGGGCCGTTCAAGGGAAGCAGGGCGCGCGACGTGCTGGTCGGACCCGACTACCTGGAGGAACTGGCAGCCGGACTGATGACCGCGACCGCGCTGGCTGAGCCCTTCGACGAATCGTGCGGAGACGACGACGGGTACCCCGAGGCGGAGGAGGAGGACTAGGGCGGAGAAGAAGAAGAGGAGGAAGAAGAAGAGGAAGAAGAGGAGGAGGAAGAAGAAGAAGAAGAAGAGGAGGAAGAAGAAGAAGAGGATGAGGAAGAAGATGAGGAAGAGGATGAGGAAGAGGATGAGGAAGAAGA